>NZ_JAUOPX010000050.1:0-30765 GCF_030547455.1 Motilimonas sp. 1_MG-2023
TTAACCACCTGATGTTGCGTTGCGCCTTGCGCTGTGCCGTCTCAGTGGTTGCGCATTATAGGGAGATTCGATTCTGGTGCAAGGCTTTTTTTGAAGTTTTTAAATTTCTTTTCAAACTGATTAAAAACCAACCTTTAACGGCTAGTTATTAGCCGAAATAGCCTTACCTATGGCATTTTAAACTTTATTAAGGCATCAAATTGTCTAAGCTTACTACTTCTCTACTTTATATTGAGTAGTTTAGTAAATTGATAGTGATCCCATTTTAAGCTTTAGGTAACATAGCCGCCCTTTTCCCCACGGCATTCGGAGAGTAGTAATTAATGTCTTTTGCATTAGGTCAACGTTGGATAAGCGATACAGAGTCAGATTTAGGTTTAGGTACAGTTGTCGCTATAGAAGGTCGAGTTGTAACACTTCTATTCCCTGCATCGGGTGAAAACCGTAATTATGCAAAAGAAGATGCGCCAGTCACGCGCGTTATCTTTAATATAGGTGACGAAATACTTAGCCATGAAGATTGGTCTCTTTTAGTAGAAGACATAGAAGACAATGGCGGTTTAATTACCTACATAGGCAAAAGAACAGATACAAATGAAGAAGTCAGTTTGCGCGAAACGATGCTAAACAACTTCATTAAGTTTAATAAGCCCCAAGATCGTTTATTCGCAGGGCAAATTGATCGCGCTGAACATTTTGTATTGCGCCACAGAGCCCTCAACCACCAACACCAGCAACAGCAATCTGAGCTACGTGGCTTAATGGGCGCACGAGTTGATTTAATCCCTCATCAATTTTATATCGCAGAAGAAGTAGGTAAACGTCACGCGCCACGCGTATTACTAGCCGATGAAGTAGGTTTAGGTAAAACCATTGAAGCCGGCCTAATAATCCATCAGCAATTAATCTCTGGCCGTGCTAACCGCGTATTGATTCTAGTGCCAGAAACACTTCAGCATCAATGGCTGGTAGAAATGATGCGACGCTTTAATTTACATTTCAGCATTTTTGATGAGGAGCGCTGCGTTGAAGCATTTGCCGAAGCGGACAATCCATTTGAAACCGAGCAGCTGGTGTTGTGTAGCTTAGACTTCATCCGTAAAAAGCGTCGCCGTTTTGAGCAAGCTGTTGAAGCTGACTGGGATCTGCTGGTCGTCGATGAAGCTCATCACCTAGAGTGGCAAGAAGAAAAACCGAGTCGTGAATACCAAGTAGTAGAAGAGCTTGCCCAAGCAACAGCTGGCGTTTTACTTTTAACAGCCACCCCAGATCAGTTAGGTCACCACAGCCACTTTGCCCGTCTACGCTTACTCGATCCCGATCGTTTCTACGATTACGATGCATTTGTAAAAGAAGAAGACCAATATAAAGATGTCGCCGACACAGTTAACCAATTAGTCAGCGGTGAAGCGTTAGACCAAGCAGCACAAGATAAGCTGAGCTCTCTTCTTGCCGAACAAAATATCAGCCAAGCCCTTGCTACTATTAGCTCACCTAAAACCAGCGATGAAGAACAAACTAACACGCGTAACAATCTGATCTCACAGTTATTAGATCGTCATGGCACAGGTCGTATCTTATTTAGAAATACCCGCGCGTCGATTAAAGGGTTCCCTAAACGCACCCTTAATGCTGTGCCGTTAGCATTACCAGAACAATACAAAACTGCGATCAAAGTCGGCCAAATGATGGCAGGCAAAGGCTCTATTGAAGATAAAGCCAAGCAATTCTTGTATCCTGAAGAAATTTATCAAGAATTTGAAGGTCAATCGGCATCTTGGTGCGGTTTCGACCCACGCATTAACTGGCTACTAGAGCTATTACAAAGTAATAAACAAGAAAAAATCTTAGTTATTTGCGCCAAAGCCACTACCGCTCTTGCGATTGAAGAGGCACTACGAACGCGCGAAGGGATCAAAGCAACCGTCTTCCATGAAGGCCTTTCAATTATAGAACGAGACCGTGCTGCCGCTTGGTTTGCACAGCAAGAGGCTGGCGCGCAAGTAATGATTTGTTCTGAGATCGGCTCAGAAGGACGTAACTTCCAATTCTCTCATCACCTAGTGTTGTTTGATTTACCGATTAACCCTGACTTACTTGAGCAGCGAATTGGCCGTTTAGATCGGATTGGTCAAAAGCACGACATCGTTATTCATGTTCCATATTTAGAGCATACCTCACAGGCCTTGTTACAAGACTGGTATCACCAAGGCTTGAACGCATTTGAGCTTACTTGCCCAGCTGCCCGCAATATTTATGAAGAGCAAAAAGAAACCTTACTCACGTTATTAGCGGCTAACAATCCTAGCCAAGAGGATATTGCCGAGTTAATCAGCGCCACTCAAACTCAAGAGCAAGCACTACGCAGTCAGATGGAGCAAGGGCGCGATAAGTTACTTGAACTCAACTCATCAGGCATCTTAAGTAACAGTGATGTGCTAGAAAAACTACAAGCTGAAGATGACAAGCCTGAATTTCCTTTATTTGCGCTTAAGTTATTCGACATTATCGGCATTAATCAAGATGACAAAGGTGAGAACTGCCTAGTACTTCACCCTACTGAGCACATGCTAGTGCCTAACATGCCGGGGCTGTCTTCAGAAGGCGCCACCGTGACATTTGATCGCAGAACAGCGCTAAGTCGTGATGACGTACATTACTTAAGCTGGGAACACCCAATGATCACTGGTGGCATGGACATTATCTTAAGCTCTGACACCGGCTCAACGGCTGTTTCACTATTAAAGAATAAAGCCCTGCCAGCTGGCTCAATTCTACTCGAATTAATTTATGTAGTTGAAGCACCTGCAAGCGAACATAGCCAGTTGCAACGTTTCTTACCCACCACACCAATGCGCATTTTACTTGATAAAAATGGTACAAATTTAGCGACCAGCGTGGCATTTGATACGTTTAATAAACAATTAACACCAGTGAATCGTCATCTTGGCAGTAAATTAGTCAATGCCTCACAAACTGTGATCCATCAGCTGATTAGCCAAGCCGAAGTGATAGCGAAACAGGAAATGCAAACTATCGTCGCCAGCGCGATTGAAAAAATGGAATCACAACTCAGTCAAGATAAAGCCCGATTAGAAGCTCTTAAAGCGATAAATCCGAGCATACGAGATGAAGAGATCCAATTTGTTGAAGAGCTACTAAGCCACTCCACCAGCTTATTGAATCATACTCAACTCAAACTTGATTCACTGCGCTTTATTGTTTCAACGCCGAATTAATTCTCTCATCGATACCGAGTGCAAATAACTGAGAGATAAGCCTTAGCTAAGCCGAGACAATTCGCTAGACTGTTATATCAGTCTTCATTGTCTCGGTTAATTAATATGCTATTGAAAATATTTGCATCATTCCTGCTTACCGGCCTGCTCTTTTCCGCCTATTCTTTTTCAGCAGAGGAAGAACTGCCTACCGAACAAATCACCAGTAATCAAGAAGAGCAAGCACCAACCGAAACTGATGTTAATACTAAACCCACTAGCGATACCGCAAGTAATGATACAGAAAATATCACAGGCCAAAGCAACGCTGGCGACCCATTAAAAAAATGGCCTATCCCACCAAGCCAAGATCAATTGCTCGGACAAGATTTAACGGATCTTTATTTGCCAGAGCAAACTATAACCCTCGGTCAAGATCCTAGCTTCACTGTCGTGGTCTATCATTCCGAGAACTCGCCAACACTGGGCACAGTAATAGTTCAACCACAATGGGCAAGCACGCCATTTAGCATAAATAAAATGCAAATACTGCGCTCATTAGTCCGTAAAGGTTGGCATGTGATCACCCTGATGCCCCAACCCGCTTTAGCAACCACGACGGAACAGGAAGCACAGCAAAAACTGCTAACCGATTACTTAACCTTTACCGCTCAACGTATGGCAGAATTAAAACAACTTCCTGAATTACAAGTGGGATTCACCCTAGTGGTGGCAGAGCATGATATGGCCGCAATCATGTTGGCGCTCTATGCTCAGAATCTAAGCCCAGCCCCGAGCGGGCTTATTTTACTCAATGCTCGCTCTAACACACCCGCCATAAACAAAAAAATGGCACGAGACTTGACCGCCTTGAGTATTCCTGTGTTAGATGTCTATCAGCAAAATGGCCCACTTCATCTAGACCACAGTAGTGAACTGAGAGCGCAAAGAGCAAAGGCAAGTGGGAAATATAATTACCGACAGCTCGCGCTCACCAGCATATTTTTTAATGAACAGCTTGGCTTAGAGATTAATGGCTGGACCCACCACCTTGGCTGGCAGTAACACTTTTAGCGCTAGCGGACACAAAAAGGATTAACCACTATGAGCAGCAAAATCGTCTTTCTTGATCGTGAAACCATTCCGGCTCATATCAACATTAACAGACCAAACCTCTCCCACCTATGGGTAGAATACCCCTATACATCAGCAGACCAGGTAATTGCTCGAAGTCAAGATGCCGAAGTGATCATTACCAACAAAGTCGTACTCGATCAGACGGTATTAAAAGCATGCCCTAAACTTAAATTAGTTGTGGTGGCTGCGACGGGCACCAATAACATCGATCTCAAAAGCTGTAATCAACTCGGCATTGCAGTTTATAACATCACCCACTATGCCAACCAAGGCGTCCCTGAGCATGCACTGATGTTAATGCTGGCACTGGCAAAAAACCTAATAGCTTATGACCAAGATGTGCGCCAAGGTCAATGGCAGCAAGCCAACCAGTTTTGCTTTACCGACCACAAAATCCAAAACTTGGCCGGAAAAACCTTAGGCATCATCGGAGCCGGCGCACTGGGACAAAATATGGCCCAACTGGGCCAAGCCTTAGGCATGAAAGTACTGATATCGGAGCACAAAGGGCAAAGA
Organism: Motilimonas sp. 1_MG-2023; assembly: GCF_030547455.1. Classification (NCBI taxonomy): domain Bacteria; kingdom Pseudomonadati; phylum Pseudomonadota; class Gammaproteobacteria; order Alteromonadales; genus Motilimonas; species Motilimonas sp. 1_MG-2023. The sequence continues at coordinate 4,872 of NZ_JAUOPX010000050.1, forward strand.
GTAATCCGTAAAGGTCGTGTTTCATTTTATGATGTAATAGCGCAAGCTGATTTTATTAGCTTACATTGCCCACTTACCGAGCAAACGAGCAAGTTATTCTCAGAAGAAGAATTTATCGCAATGAAAGCCACTGCTTATTTAATCAATACGGCACGCGGCCCATTAGTGGATGAATCAGCGTTAGTTACAGCGCTTTTAACAAAACAAATCGCCGGCGCAGCAACCGATGTCGCGGCAACAGAGCCATTGCAAAACAATAGCCCACTCAATCAATTGCTTCATCTACCTAATTTTATAATGACGCCCCATATTGCATGGGCCAGTGATGAAAGCTTAGCCAACCTTTGTCAGCAGTTGATCAGCAATATTGATGGTTTTTATCAAGGCTCTCCACACAATAGAGTTATCTAGTCCCAAAAAACATTAAGATGGTTGCATAATCTCGCTTCTGTTTAAGCCTGACGCAGCCAGATAAAGTATGCTTTATGGCAAAATTGCATTTTCAGGGGGTGAAAATGCAAAGGGGATCAGGACATATTCACTGCGTTTTGCCGTAACAACAAACTATTTTACTTACCCCGTGTTCCGTTTGAATAACAAACACTACTCGGTCTCTTTAACTTGTTTTATCAGCTCGTACGCTTTTTGGATGTCTTGGGCTTTTTCTTTAGCCACTTCCATCATTTCAGGAGGTAGGCCTTTGGCAACTAGTTTATCGGGGTGATGCTGGCTCATAAGCTTTCGATATGCCTTTTTCACCACCGCAAAAGAATCTTGTTCCGTTACGCCTAAAATTTGATAAGCATCGGTTAACTGCTGCGCTCTTTGTTCTTTTGATGAACCTCTTCCCTGACGGTGGAATTTTAGCTCAGCTTCTAACATAGAGATCAATCGAGCTAGGTCAGCTTGGCTAAACCCTAAAATATCAGCGACTTTGTCGAGTACATCCTTCTCATTGGGATGCAATTCCCCGTCAGCAAATGCAGCTTGCAGCTGTATTTCTAAAAACATTTGCAGTACATTTTTCCTGCCACGACAACTGGCAACAAACGCTTTCAATGTTTCCTCTAGGGGGAATTCAGATTCTTTACCTTGGCGAAAAGCTTCTTGGGCCGCTTGTTTGTGAGCTGCGTCTAGATTCAATCTATCCATTAATAAACTAGCCACACCAATCTCTGCTGCCGTTACTCGCCCTTTAGACTTGGCAATATGGCCCATCACAGAAAAAGTAGCGTGAAAAAACAGCTGTTGCTGACGTAATGCAGATTGCCGAGCAGCACCAATTAGGGTTTCCCGAAATCGACCACTTTGACCTAACGCTTTATCAATTTTATGACCTAACCAAATGCCAATTAAAGCGCCAATAAAATGATGGGCCAACATATAACCAAAGAAACCACCTAACAGCTTACCCCACATGTTTTGCTACCCCAGTTAAGAAAGATCGCCGCATTGTGACAAAAACCCACCCCAACAAGCAAACATCCACTTAAAATATCACTGCAAAATCCGTAACTATGTTGGCGAGCTAAGCTGATTGCTTTATCATAGGCAGTCAACTTGTTGCTCAGTCTAAGAACCAATTAACATTGAGCCCAATTTTTCGCGATTTAGAGAATTAGAATGATAAAACGGACGCTTGTTTTTGTTGGGCCTTTTCTCGCTCCAAGTGCACTGATTAACGCCGCGCCAGCTGAATCATTTGAAAGTAATGTTATTACTATCGCCGATCTTCCTTTAACTCAGCGTTGCTATGCCTACGTGCCAGAAGTGGTATTAGCTCCCGATATAGACCCTAATACTACGGAAGTTGAAGTATTATCTGACAGCACATCCAGCGAAGCCAACACCTTTGTTTATAAAGGCAATGTAAAAGTCACCCAAGGCCTTAAAGAACTCAAAAGTGACACATTAACCTACAATAGCGACACGCAGAAAGCCCAAGCACTAGGAAATATTCACTTTACAGATGGGCAGGTCAGCATTACTGGAGCACAAATTGATGCTGACCTAAGTAATGATACCGCTACGTCCTATGACTCCCGCTATCAGTTTCATGGTAAAGGTGGCCGAGGAAAGTCTGATGAGCTCGAAGTTCTCGATAAAGAGCACTATAACCTGTACCAAGCCAGCTATACTTCATGCCCTCCTGGAGATAAAACATGGGAAGTGAGAGCAAAACAATTTGAAATAGACAATGAAGAAGAGTTAGCCACGGCTAAACATGCCACCTTTTGGATCCAGGATGTGCCTGTTTTCTACTTTCCTTATTTTAGCTATCCCATCGGCTCAAATCGTAAATCAGGGTTTTTGATCCCCAGTGTATCGAGTAGTTCAGACAACGGTATTACTTACGAGCAACCCATTTACTGGAACATCGCGCCGAATCAAGACGCGACTTTTACCATTAAGACCATGGCTCAACGAGGTGTCCATGGGCTCGCTGAATACCGGTATTTGTTACCGAATAATAACGGACAGTTTAATGCTGAATTCTTAGATAACGATAAAAAAACCGATGAAGATCGCTATTTAATGCATTGGAACCATAACACTAACGTTGGCGGCCATTTTCGTTTCAACACCAATTACACCAAAGTCAGTGATGATAATTACTTTAATGATCTCGGCTCAACGGTCGGCTCTCGTACCGATAACCAACTGCTACAAACAGCAAGTACTGCTTGGCTAGAAAAAAATTGGAATGCAGAAATTGAAGTGCGGGACTTCCAAGTTTTAGGAGGCAATGCACCTCATGTGGTGATGCCAAAAGTTGCTTTTAATGGCTACTACCCGACAAACTGGAATCATATTGAAGCAAACATCTTCGCCGAAATAACCAAATTTGATCACAAAGATGACAATGTATATGTCGGCACTCGCTATCATCTTCAGCCTAAGCTTTTATTGCCTTTATATAGCCAAGCTGCCTTTCTAAACACCGAGTTAAGTTATTTATTAACCCATTATCAGCAAACCATACCTGATATGATGAAAGAATCTTGGTACAGAGACCTTGATGAAGATGTTACACGCTCATTGCCTTCTTTTTCTATGCATGGCGGGTTTAACTTTGAACGAGAAACTGAATTCTTGGGCGAATCCTATACACAAACACTAATCCCACAAGTAAAGTACCTCTATGTGCCTTATCGTGATCAAAGTAATATTGGCCTTTATGATTCCTCTCCCTTACAGTTAGATTATTACGGATTGTTTCGCGACCAGCGCTATTCCGGCATAGACAGGATTGCTGATGCAAACCAAGTAACCGTCGGGGTGTCCACAAGTTATCTAGATGATGACTTCACCGACCGATTTAGATTTGCTATTGGGCAAATGTTCTACTTAGAGCAATCAAGAACATCACTTCCTAGTGATACCATCATCAATGATGACAACACCTCTGCACTCGTCGCACAAACAGACTTTAACTTCGATGATAATTGGTTTTTCCATGGTGGAATTGAAGTTGATACCAGTAGTAGAGAGTTTAGTCGTGGTAACACAACATTAGAACGCCGCTGGGCTTGGAACAAATTAGTACAGCTTAACTATCGCTACATAAAAGCACCTGAAGACAATAAAAATAACTATGTCAAAGGAGTGGTTAACCAAATTGGGACTAAAGCGGCATGGCCCTTCAACGACCAATGGAGTGCCATTGCTAGTTATTACTATGATGCCGACAATAAACGTTCCTTTGAAACTCTCGCAGGCATCAAATATGAAGATTGTTGTTGGGCGCTTAGCTTAGTTTACGACCGCCATATGAAAACCTCATATGGCCAAATTGGTGATATTAATAATAACTACGATTTATCCAGTTCAATTAAATTTCAAATAGAGTTAAAAGGATTAGCCGGTTTTGGCAGCAGCGCCAGCTCTAGCTTAAGCCAAGGGCTATTTAGTTACGGCCGTCCTTTTGCAAACAAATAATTTTTCTAACGAAGTAAGAAGATGATGATTAAAAAACTACTCAGTTACACATTTTCAGCCTCATTGTTTTTTGGCAGTGTAGGAATACAAGCCGCTCCTGTTGAGCTAGATAAAGTCGCCGCGGTAGTGAATAAAGATGTCATAATGCAAAGCCAAGTAGAGGCTTTATCAGCCGAAGTGAAGCGCCAATATCAAGCACAACAACAGCCGTTACCTAAGGCTTCTGTGCTAAACAAGCAAGTGCTTGAGAAATTAATTCAAGACAGCTTGCAAATCCAAATAGCTGAGCAGCTGGGAATGAAAATTAGCGATGCTCAATTAGAGCAAACCATTTTGAACATCGCAAAAGATAAAAATCAAACCCTACCCGAGCTGCAAGCAGATTTAGCAAGCCAAGGAGTTAGTTACGCCGAATTTCGTCACTCAGTTAGAGAAGAGCTGCTGATTGCCGAAGTTTCTCGGATCCAAGTTCGCCGTCGTATTAATATTTCAGAGCAAGAAGTCGATAATTTACTCAAAATGGTCCATGCGCAGGATGGTAAAGAGCTGGAATACCGTATTGGCCATATCATGCTAAAGCTCAATGAAGATGCCAGCGCTAAAGAGATAGAGCAAGTCACAAACAAAGCTGAAAATGTGTTAACTCGTTTAAAATCAGGTGCAGACTTTAGCGAATTAGCTTTGGCCGAATCTCAAGGTCCAAAAGCCCTTGATGGTGGTGACTGGGGCTGGATGAATATTAACGATATGCCAACATTATTTGCTAAAGCCGTAGAAGGGGCAAAAGCGAAAGATATTATCGGTCCACTCAAAAGCAGTAATGGTTTACACATTATTAAAGTTTTAGAAACTAAAGGGCAAACTAAAATAACTTCAACCGAAGTCAATGCGCGCCACATTCTCATTAAACCTTCAATCATTCTTAGCGATGAGAAGGCCAAGCAACTACTTGATAAATATCGTAAACAAATTATAGCGGGCCAAGCTGACTTTAGTGAACTAGCAAAAGCACATTCAGAAGACCCCGGCTCAGCGGTGAAGGGTGGCGACCTAGGTTGGGCAAATCCAGAAATGTATGTGCCGGCATTTAAAGATGAAGTATTGCGTCTGGATATGCGTGAACTCAGTCAACCATTTCGCTCTGTTCACGGCTGGCACCTAGTGCAAGTGATGGGTAAACGTAGTACCGACATTACCGAGCAAGCCAATAAACAAAAAGCTTATCAAGTACTTTTCAACCGTCGCTTTAGCGAAGAAAGCCAAAACTGGCTCAATGAAATTCGTGAAGAAGCTTACGTAAAAATTATGGACGAAGAATAAGTCATGACTGTCGCTCGAATTGTTATTACGCCCGGCGAGCCGGGCGGTATTGGTCCTGACTTAATATTGCAAATAGCACAACAAGATTGGCCAGTTGAGTTAGTCGTCGCCGCCGATAGTACTCTACTAGTTGAACGCGCCAAACAGCTTAACTTAGCGATTAAGCTCATTGAGTATAATCAAAATAAGCCCGCACAGCCTCAACGAAAAGGCACGCTTACGGTGGCACCTATTCAATTAGCGGCCCCCGCTGTGGCCGGACAACTTAACGAAGCCAACGGCCGCTATGTACTTGATACGCTCTCTTTTGCATGTAAAGGTAATATGAGCGGCGAGTTTGCAGCAGTTGTCACAGGCCCAGTACACAAAGGTGTGATCAACCGCGCTGGCGTGTCTTTCAGTGGCCATACTGAGTTTTTTGCTCAAGAATCTAATACCTCTGATGTCGTAATGCTGCTCGCTACGCCGGGTTTAAGAGTCGCATTAGTGACCACTCACATTCCTTTAGCTTACGTAGCCAAAGCCATTACACCAGAGCGACTAACCAAGATCATTAGCATTTTGAATGATGAGCTCAAAACAAAGTTTGCCATTGCTAAGCCTCGGATATATGTTTGCGGGCTAAACCCTCACGCCGGTGAAGACGGTCATTTAGGGCGCGAAGAAATCGAAGTCATTACGCCGACCTTAGATATTCTCAGAGGGCAAGGCATTGACTTAGTGGGTCCACTCCCTGCTGATACCTTATTCCAGCCTAAATACTTAGAAGATGCTGATGCGGTACTGACCATGTATCACGACCAAGGGTTGCCGGTATTAAAATACAAAGGCTTTGGAAATTCCGTCAATATCACTCTAGGCTTACCTTTTATTCGCACTTCGGTGGATCACGGAACAGCAATTGATCTTGCAGGTACCGGCCAAGCAGATGCAGGCAGTATGTTCACCGCACTTAATCAAGCCATTGAGATGGTCGAGAAAAAACAATTATGAATTCAAAAGTACACCAAGGTCACCGAGCAAGAAAACGTTTCGGTCAAAACTTCCTTCATGATCAACATGTAATTGACTGTATTGTCGCGGCTATTCACCCCAAAAATGATCAAACCTTGGTTGAAATCGGCCCTGGCCTTGGCGCCCTTACCGAGCCAGTAGCAAGTTTAATTGATAAGTTAAATGTCGTTGAGCTCGATAAAGACTTAGCTCAGCGGTTAGAGTCACACCCGTTTATTCGTGACAAACTAACCATACATCAAGCAGATGCCATGCGCTTTGACTTTTCAAGCTTACTTGAAGAGGGCAAAAAGCTACGCGTCTTTGGCAACTTACCATACAATATTTCAACGCCATTAATGTTTCACCTGTTCAGTTTTGCAAACAAAGTTCAAGATATGCACTTCATGTTGCAAAAAGAAGTAGTGAACCGCCTCGCTGCAGGTCCAGGAAGTAAAGCCTTTGGCCGTTTGTCAGTCATGGCGCAATATTACTGTGCTATTACACCGGTTTTAGAAGTGCCACCGGGCGCGTTTAAACCAGCACCTAAAGTTGATTCAGCGGTGGTACGTCTAGAGCCTTATGACCAACTGCCATTTGTTGCACACGATGTGAAAGTACTAAACAAAGTGTGTACCATGGCGTTTAACCAGCGCCGTAAAACGCTACGTAACAGTTTAAAAAAGCTATTCACCGAAGAGCAACTGGAAGCTTTGGGAATCGATGCCAACAACCGACCTGAAACAGTTTCTGTTGAACAATATGTAAAACTAGCTAACTGGCTTTATGAGAACCCACCTGCTGAATTGGATGAGGAATAAGATGGGCGCAGAGCAAATTCAAATCAGTGTAAAAACGGTGTATATTCCGGCGCAATCTGAGCCAGAGCAAAACCGCTACGTATTTGCTTACACCATCACCATTCGTAATAACGGCGACCAAGCAATGCAACTTTTGCACCGCCACTGGTTGATCACTGATGCTGAGGGCAAAGAAACCGAAGTAGAAGGACCAGGCGTAGTTGGCCAACAGCCCGATATTTTACCCGGTAGTGCCTTTGAATATACCAGTGGCACCGTGCTCGATACGCCACTAGGAGTCATGCAAGGTAGCTATACGATGCAAAGTAAAGATAACGCACTGCATCAAATCAGTATTCCAGCGTTTCGTTTGGCGCTACCTAATATTCTGCATTAATTATGGCGACTTATATCGTTGGCGACATTCAAGGTTGCTTTCCAGAACTACAGTCATTGCTTGAACTCGTTAATTTTAACGCGCAACGCGATGAATTGTGGCTTGCCGGTGACCTTGTCGCTCGTGGGCCACAGTCACTTGAAACCCTTCGATTTGTCAAAAACCTAGGCGAAAGCGCAAAGATCGTGCTAGGTAATCACGATCTACACTTACTGGCTGTTTCATTAGGCTACGCCAAACAAAAGAAGAAAGATCTCACCGCAGAAATCTTTTCTGCGCCCGATTGCGAAGAAATTCTAGGTTGGTTAAGGCAACAGCCTTTAATCAGAAAACATCCAGAGCATGGCTTTATTATGGTTCATGCAGGAATTTCACCACAATGGACACCCGATCAAGCCATTGAGCTCGCTCAAGAAGTCCATCAAGTTTTAGCCAGCCCTCAATACAGTGATTTTTTCGCGAATATGTACGGTAACCACCCAACTTACTGGACGCCGGATTTAACGGGGTTTGAGCGGCTGCGCTTTATTGTCAATGTGCTCACCCGTATGCGCTATTGCTACCAAGATGGCAGTTTAGATTTTGCCAACAAGCAGCCACCTCTGGGCAATACAAACGAAGCGCTACAGCCATGGTTTGACGTCGCAGGAAAGCATGTTGGCTCTGTCCCCATATTATTTGGCCACTGGGCTGCATTAATGGGTAAAACCGCGAGAAAAGATGTGATAGGGCTAGATACAGGCTGTGTTTGGGGCAATCGCCTGACCATGCTGCGCTGGGACGACCAACAATTTTTTTCATTGCCGAGCATGAAGGTAGCTGACGCTCACATAGCAAACCTATGAGCGCAGCTTTACTAAACTTACTGGGCTAAGCGTGCCAACTTAGTGAATACCAAGTCATACTGATTTTTTTCATCTGCAGGGTGAAAGCCTAGTTGCTCAGATTGCCAGTTACTTTGTGCTTCATAATCAGGAAACTGAGTATCGCCTGCAATATCTGCCTGAATAAAAGTAAGGTATAAGGTGTCTGCCAGAGGTAAAAAGGCCTGATAAATAGCCCCACCACCGAGCACCATAATTTCATCGTGATCCTGCAGCAATTCTAATGCGGCTTCAGGACTTGTAACACACGTCACCCCTGCTGCCTGCCAACTGTCATCACGAGAAATCACAATATTCAACCGACCTGGTAAAGGACGTCCTATCGATTCATAAGTACGACGACCCATTACCACTGGCTTACCAAGTGTTGTTTGCTTAAAAAACTTTAAATCTGCTGGCAAGTGCCACGGCATCTGATTATCTTTACCGATAATGCGATTATTGGCCATTGCCGCAATCATGGCTATTTTCATCTTGTTATTTACCTGCTTAAACGATGGGCCGCCCACGATAAATCAAAACGGAAGGGATCGCGAGCCCAAAACTCAAGGCAATTAAGATAAATAAGGTCTTAAGACCATTTTCAATCACGGTTTGCAGTAGTTGATAGGTAAAACCACCAGAGTTCATTTCCACTAATCCCAGCATGGTAGCAAAAGCATAACTCCCTGGGATCATCGGGATCGCCGCCGCAACGGTAAACACTGGCCTGGGGATCAAATGCTTACGTGACCAATACAAGCCGATGAAGCCAATTAATGTCGTTGCAGCTAATGATGCCCACTCAATGGGTAAACCAAACTGCATGGTAAAGGTACGAAAGCCATGGCCAATCGCCCCCGCCACCGCACAATACACCAACATTTGCTTAGGCACGTTAAATACCATGGCAAAACCAACTGCAGGGATCGCCGCCCAAAACATATCGTCAACAAGCAAAAATAGTAAATCCATTAACTTAACCATCCCATCACATTTGTCACACCCATTGCAGCAAAGATACCTGCAGCCACACTAAAAGTAAGCAAGGTTGCAGCTGTCCAACGGGCAATGCCCATATTAATATGACCCTTAACCATATCTGAAACCGCATTAATCAATGGGAAACCAGGTACTAATAGCAAAACACAAGCCGCCATGGCTAAATCAGGACGATTGCCAAGCTGATAGATAACGCCAAAGCTAGAAATTAACGTGGCGATAAAGGCGGTGACAGCAAAATTAATAAAAGGGTTATGATGGCGATGAGCCAATTCTTGACGCACAAACATGGCTGTGGCCGAAGCAACAAAAGTAACCGCAAAGGCCCACCAATCGCCGCCAAACAGGTGACTAAAGCTGGCACAGGATAAACCTATCATCAACACAACAAGCCAACGGTTATACTTCATCGGTTTGAGTTTATCGAGCTTCTTATTGACATCAGCAGCACGAAGTAACTGCTTTTCCGCCATCACGCAAATACGCTGCACATCACACACCATTTGCATGTTAATGCCCCGGTCGTGCACCTTTCGGGTAGTGGTAATACAACGCCCCTCAAATAACGAGGTAAGCACTAAAGCGTCTGCCGAGACCGCAAGTTCAATACTTTGCGCTCCCAAAGCCACTCCCAAACGCGTGGTTGTTTGTTCAATTAAACGGCTTTCAGCACCATGTTGTTGTAACAGTTGCCCCGCTTTAATCGCAATACGAGTTATTTCAGTCTGCTGTTGCTTAGTCAGCGGCGCAGTACTGGAAAGGTCTACCATAGAAAACCCTCATTCAAAAAATCATAGGGTTATTTTAAGCAAAAAAATCGTGCATGATTTATCAAAAAGCAAAAAAAACACAGATAGCGTGTAAACTTATTAAAGCTTAAGAAAGCAAAAACCGCACAGAGTGCGGCTTTTGTTTAGATGAAATAAGTATTTTAATTAAGGGGTATAAATAAACTCTATCCCTTCGTCATCTTCTTCATCCCAGTCATCATCTTCATCATCCCAATCGGTAGCTTCTTCAATTGCCGATTTATGGTAATTATCCCATTTAAATTCAACTTGCTCTTGGGTCTCTGACTCGTCAGACTCTTTTGGTAAGCTTTCCATGTAATCCGCTAGTTCAAGGCAAAGTTCTTTGGTTCCCTGCTTACTGGCCGCAGCAATTTTGTAATACTTATCTTGCCAATCTAACGCAGCCAGTACGCTATCGATGGTTTCTTGTGCTTCATCTTCTAGCACCAAATCGATTTTGTTAAAAATTAGCCAACGCGGTTTACTTGCCAATTTAGGACTGTGTTTTTCTAACTCTTCGATAATGACTTTAGCATTCTCGGCAGGATCGGATCCGTCGGCAGGTAATAGATCGATCATATGAAGTAACACACGACAACGCTCTAAATGCTTAAGAAAGCGTACGCCTAAACCCGCCCCCTCAGCAGCACCTTCTATTAACCCTGGAATGTCAGCAACCACAAAACTACGCTCGCCACTTAAGCCAACAACGCCTAAGCTTGGGATCAAGGTCGTAAATGGGTAATCAGCTACCTTAGGTGTTGCAGCTGAAACAGCGCGTATAAAGGTTGATTTACCGGCATTCGGTAACCCCAGCATCCCAACATCAGCAAGTAACATTAATTCGAGCATTAAGTCGCGAACTTCACCTGCCGTGCCCATGGTCTTTTGACGAGGAGCGCGGTTTACACTGCTTTTAAAACGGGTATTTCCCAAGCCATGGAAGCCGCCCTTAGCGACCATTAATTTTTGGCCATGATGAGTCAAATCACCGATCACTTCGCCAGTATCTATGTCTGACGCACGGGTACCAACAGGTACCATCATGATCTTGTCGGATCCTCGCGATCCGGTACAACCACGACTTTGACCATTTTGGCCACGCTCAGCAGCATAAAAGCGTTGAAAGCGAAAATCGATTAAGGTGTTTAAATTTTCGTCAGCAACTAAATATACGTCACCGCCATCACCGCCATCACCGCCATCAGGGCCACCATTTGGAATATATTTTTCTCGGCGGAAGCTTACCACACCATTGCCGCCGTCACCGGCCTGCACTTTTACTTTTGCTTCATCAACAAACTTCATTTCTTACTCCCGCCAAAAAATTCGCCAGCATTAGATAGGATCATCAATGCAGATCTAAATAGTGTTGGCTTATCTCATCTACTCGATGAATATTAGCCTACTTATCACTGAGACAGAGACTATAGCAAAAAGTGATCTATCTCTCACTCTTTCAATGTCCACATCTAAAAAAATCTCAGTGTCTTAAAAAACAAAAAAACCCGCCGAAGCGGGTTTTTTACAAGTTATATGGTTACTGATTATTCAGCAACAATACTAATGTATTTACGGTTTAGGCGACCTTTCACTTCAAATTTCACAGTGCCTGTAGCAGTTGCGAAAAGAGTGTGGTCTTTACCTAGGCCTACATTAGTACCAGCGTGGAATTTAGTACCACGTTGACGAACTAAAATGTTACCCGCAAGAACTGATTCGCCACCAAAACGCTTAACACCTAGGCGTTTGCTTTCTGAATCGCGACCGTTACGAGTACTACCACCAGCTTTTTTATGTGCCATTTTTAAGTACCCCTATTAAGCGTTGATTGCAGTGATTTTCACTTCTGTGAACCACTGACGATGACCGGCTTGTTTGCGAGAATGCTTACGACGACGGAACTTAACGATTTTTACTTTATCGCCACGACCGTGAGAAACAATTTCAGCAACTACTTTGCCGCCTGCTACAAATGGTGCGCCAACTTTAACGTCGTCGCCATTTGCTACTAATAAAACTTCTTCAAAATCTACAGAAGCACCTGTTTCTAGATCTAGTTTTTCTAGACGTAAAGTTTGGCCTTCTGTAACGCGATGCTGTTTACCACCGCTTTGAATAACAGCGTACATGTCTATTACTCCGTGCTGGCTATTATTTTGAGCCAGATTACTTAATCACAATGGGGGCGGATTGTACGCAAATCACACCAAGCTGGCAAGACGAAAATGCAAAAAATTTAAAATCTTTCTTGTTCTTGTTAAAGCACTGCTAAAATCATTGTTTTGCTGTAAAATACTGAGCTAATTTCCGGTTTCATCAAGATAATTAACAGAGCGTAGAATGGACCTAAAACAGATCCAACACTTATCCAAAAACGACATGGACCAAGTGAATCAACTGATAGCAAAAAGACTGAGCTCAGACGTTGCCCTTATCAATCAGTTAGGCCTATATATCATCAACAGTGGGGGCAAACGTATTCGCCCGTTATTGACTGTTTTAGCCGCTCGAGCACTTGGTTATCAAGGCGATCAGCACGTGCAACTTGCTGCCATCATTGAATTTATTCATACCGCCACCTTACTTCATGATGATGTAGTGGATGAATCAGAATTACGCCGAGGCCGTGAAACAGCCAATAACTTATTCGGTAATGCCGCCAGTGTATTGGTTGGTGACTTTCTCTATACGCGCTCATTTCAAATGATGACAGAGCTGGAGAATTTGAAGGTAATGAACATCCTTTCAGATTCCACCAATGTGATTGCCGAAGGTGAAGTGATGCAGCTGATTAACTGTAATGATGCTGACACCACAGAAGCCTCGTATATGCAGGTTATTTACTGCAAAACAGCGCGATTATTTGAAGCTGCAACCCACCTTATGGCGGTTATCAGTAATCAAGATCCAGCCATTGAAAAAGCCATGCAAAATTACGGTAAATACCTTGGCACAGCCTTCCAGCTAGTCGATGATGTAATGGATTACACTGCTGACGCTAAAGAAATGGGCAAGAATGTCGGTGACGATCTCGCCGAGGGTAAACCAACGCTACCCTTGATCTATGCGCTGCAACAAGGGGATCCTGCGCAACAACAAAGGATCCGCGAAGCCATTGAACTTGGTAATGGCATGGATCACCTTGATGAGATCTTAGGGATCCTCAAGCATACCAAAGCAATTGAGTACACAGAACAACGGGCACAGGAAGAAGCAGATAAAGCGATAGCAGCACTGAGCATTCTTCCTCAATCAGAATACAAGGATGCTTTAGTAGGGCTTGTTGGGCTGGCTGTAAAGCGCGTTAGCTAGTAAAGGATAAGCTCACACTTTGTGTATATTTTGGATATAAAAAAAGCCGCAAATGCGGCTTTTTTCGTTGCTAATCCATTTTATGCAAATGGATTAACTAGCACCATCGTTTCGTTACGATCTGGGCCTGTAGAGATAATATCCATAGGCACACCCGTTACTTCTTCTAGACGCTTGATATATGCTTGTGCATTCGCAGGTAGCGCATCAAAAGAAGTCACACCAAAAGTTGGCTCGTCCCAACCTGGCATTTCTTCATACACTGGCTCAACCACTTCGTAGCCTTCAGCGGCCATTGGTGGTACATCAAGAATTTCGCCTGTCGGCGTTTTGTAACCAGTACAAATCTTGATAGTCTTAAGACCGTCTAATACATCTAGTTTAGTTAAACAAAAACCAGAGATGCTATTGATCTGAATTGCGCGCTTGATAGCAACCGCATCAAACCAACCTGTACGACGTAAACGACCAGTAGTGGCACCAAACTCATGACCAACCGTACCTAAATGTTTACCGTCCGCATCTAGCTTATCGATGCCGTCATATAGCTCTGTCGGAAAAGGACCAGAGCCAACACGCGTTGTGTATGCTTTAACAATACCGAGTACATAATCAATGTAACGTGGGCCAAAACCACTGCCCGTTGCCACGCCACCTGCCGTCGTGTTTGACGAAGTTACGTACGGATAAGTACCGTGGTCAATATCAAGTAAGGTACCTTGTGCACCTTCAAACATGATGTTATCGCCATTTAAGCGTGCTTTATCAAGTACGTCGGTTACATCAACAACCATACCTGTGAGCATTTCAGCAACTTCTTTGGCTTGCGCTAATACTGCTTCATAGCTAACAGCTTCAGCTTTGTAGTACTGAGTTAACTGGAAGTTATGGTATTCAACCACTTCTTTCAATTTAGCTGCGAAGTCTGCAAAATTCTTAAGATCACCAACACGTAGACCGCGTCGAGCTACTTTATCTTCGTAAGCAGGACCAATGCCACGACCGGTTGTACCGATTGCTTTTTTGCCGCGCGCTGTTTCGCGAGCCACATCAAGCGCTACATGGTAAGGTAAAATTAGTGGACACGCTTCACTGATCACTAAACGTTCGCGCACTGGTACACCTTTCGCTTCAAGCATGGTCATTTCTTTAACCAAAGCTTGAGGACATAGTACAACACCGTTGCCTATGATACAGGTCACGTTTTCACGTAGCACACCAGAAGGAATTAAATGAAGAACGGTTTTTTCACCGTCAATTACCAGAGTATGACCGGCATTGTGACCGCCCTGATAGCGAACCACATATTTTGCTCGATCCGTAAGCAAATCAACTACTTTGCCTTTACCTTCGTCACCCCACTGGGTGCCGAGAACAACAACATTCTTACCCATTTTCACTTTTCGCGGTTACTTATTAAAACGGGATTCTAGCAAATTTTATAGTCGAAAGGTGAATGTTTTTTTCCACAAAATAGTTATATATGCAGAAATAAAAGTATAACAATGCCTTCACTAACTACTACACGCTGAAAAATCAATGATATGTTCATCAAGCTATGCCTTTGTAAAACAAGTAGGGCTGGCACCATTGTAAATAAAAAAGGCCAGCTAGGCTGGCCTTTCAACTGACGACATTAAGCTATTACGGCTGCTTAATAGCGCCATCCATGTAACGGAAAAATTCCGAATCAGGGCTTAACACCATCACGTCACTTTTATCTTTGAAGCTATCCCGGTAAGCATCTAAGCTACGAATGAAAGCATAGAACTCAGGATCTTTACCGTAAGTATCAGCATAAATTTTTGCAGCTAATGCGTCACCGTCACCGCGCATTTCACGAGATTTACGATTTGCATCCGCTAGCATCACTGCCACTTTACGGTCGATATTAGCGCGGATAATCGTCGCCTTTTCTTGACCTTGCGAGCGATGCTCTTTTGCTACCGCGGCACGCTCAGCGCGCATACGCTTGTAGATACTTGAGCGCACTTCAGTCGGCAGTTCAATTTGCTTAATACGCACATCAAGAACGCGCACACCTAGCTCATCAGAACTTTGTTTACCAACATCAACGCCATCTTCAAGAGCTTTTGCTGCATTTTCAGCGCTTTGTGTACCATCGAGTACCTTAAGAGCGTTAATCATTACATCATCACGTTCGCCAGAAACGATCTCTTGGATGGTACGAGCACCAATTTCATTACGCAGGGCATTACCCACCTTGCGTTTTAATAGATCCGCAGCCATCTCAAAGTTACCACCTGTGGCAAGGTAGAACTTGGCAAAGTCTTCTACTTCCCATTTCACGTAAGAGTTAATAATTAAATCTTTCTTTTCAGAAGTAACAAAACGGTCAGATGCATCATCTAAGGTTTGAATACGCGCATCCATGGTGCGAATAGTCTCAAACAATGGCAACTTAAAATGCAAACCAGGTTCAAATACATGAGGCATACCATCAGCATCACGTTGTACTTTACCAAACTTAATTACAATTGCTTTATGGCCTTCTTGCACCACAAACACCGATGAAAAACCCACCAATAAAGTTGCGGCAAGGATAATCAATATTAATTTTTTCATGATTATTCTCTCCCTGAACGAATTCGTGTGCTGCGCACAGGCGTGTCATTTATCGTGATATCAGTATTGTAAGTTGAGTTTACATCTGACTGCGATGGCATACTTTCAACCGATTTAGTTTGCTTAGACTGTTGCATAATTTTGTCTAAGGGTAGATACATCATGCTGTTACTACCTTGGCTATCAAGTAATACTTTGCTGGTGTTACTTAATACTGACTGCATCGTTTCAATGTATAAACGTTCGCGGGTCACTTCTGGCGCCGCACGATATTGAGGAAGCAAGGCTTCAAAACGAGCCACTTCACCTTGTGCTTGCAAAGTTACTTGCTCTTTGTAAGCAATTGCTTCTTGCTCTATACGTTTAACTTGACCGCGTGCTGTCGGCTCTTTTTCACGCTCGTACGCTTCAGCTTCGCGAATAAAACGCTCTTCATCTTCTTGCGCTGCAATGGCATCATCAAATGCATCTTTGACTTCCACCGGAGGACGAGCAGGTAAGAAGTTAACATCAATCACTTGTAAACCCATATTGTAGGGTTCAGTGATCTCTTCTAACTTGTTCCAAGTATCTTTACGAACGACATCACGGCCTGTTGTCAGCACATTATTCATTTGGGTGTGACCAACAACATAACGCAATGCACTGTCTAACGCTTGCGATAAACTATCATCAGCATTGGTCACGCTAAATAGATATTGCTTAGGATCTACAACTTTATATTGCACATCCATTTCAACCTCAACCACGTTCTCATCGGCTGTTAGCATTGACCCCTTACCGCGTAATGACCGAATGGTATTGACGTCAACAGGAATGACTTGATCGATAAATTTTGGATTCCATTGTAAGCCAGGTAATACAGTTTCGTGATAACCACCAAAACGCAATACCACGCCGCGCTCCGCTTCTTTGATGGTGTAAAAACCACTTACGCCCCAAATTAGCAAACCGATAACAACAACAATCATAATGCCAAAAGAGCTGACATCACCACCGCCACCTTTGCCACCAAAAACGCCGCCAAACTTACCACTTAGCTTTTTGAACACTTCATCCAAATCAGGGGGTCCCTGATTCTTATTGTTGTTCTGCCATGGGTCGCGGTCTTTATTACCACCATTTCCAGGCTCATTCCAGGCCATTCTACTCTCCACTTACTAGAAGATATTAATCAATAAATGTAACAGGCATTTAAGATGCAATAAAGGTTTGAATAACCTCTCCTTGCTGTTTTAAAAGTCGCTCCCAATCGATCGCCGTCATGCGGACATCGATATTCCAGCCACCTGCATCATCAAACACTTCATGTTCAATACAATTCAGTGCATACAGTGTACTACGTAATTTACCTGCCGTAGGGGGCAATGCTAAATGTTTCGTCACCATTGCACCAGCTAAACGCTGAGTTAACGCTCTAAATAATAAATCAATTCCCAGATCATCTTTGGCTGAAAGGTATACGTGAGTTGCGACACCTTCATCATTATAAACAATCTTTGGCTCGCGCCCTTCTACCGCATCGATCTTGTTCATCACAATTAACTGCGGTACTTCATCAGCATCAATTTCGGCTAAAACAGACTCGACTTCACGCATATTGTCTTCATAGCGCTCATCAGAGCAATCGACAACATGTAATAAAATGTCTGCTTCGCGAGTTTCTTCAAGGGTTGCTTTAAATGCCGCAACCAAATCATGAGGCAAATGTCGAATAAAGCCAACGGTATCCGCCAAAATGGTATTACCCACATCCGCTATTTCAATTTTCCGTAACGTCGGATCCAACGTCGCAAATAATTGGTCCGCCGCATAGACATCAGCGCGCGTTAACCGATTAAATAAGGTGGACTTGCCCGCATTGGTATAGCCCACTAAAGAAACCGTAGGTACTTCATTACGTTGACGTGAACGCCGACCTTGCTCGCGTTGTTTCGCAACCTTATCTAAACGTCTTAAAATAGCCTTGATTCGCTCACGTAATAAGCGGCGATCCGTTTCTAACTGAGTTTCCCCCGGACCCCGCAAGCCTATACCACCCTTTTGTCGCTCTAAGTGCGTCCAGCCGCGAATTAAGCGTGTCGACAGGTGGCGCAGTTGTGCTAACTCAACTTGCAACTTACCTTCATGGGTTCGTGCCCGTTGCGCAAAAATATCCAAAATCAGTGAAGTCCGATCTAACACTCGACATTGGCATAATTTTTCTAAATTACGCTCTTGTCCCGGCGATAAGGCATGATTAAAAATAATGACATCGGCTTCGAATAAACTGACTTGTTGGGCAATTTCTTCTGCTTTACCACTACCAACAAAATATTTAGGGTGAGGGCTGGAACGGCTTCCGGTCACAGTAGATACTGCATTTACGCCCGCAGAACTGACTAACATTTCAAGCTCTACTAGATCTTCTCGTTCGCCTTCTTCACGAAAATCGATATGAACCAATATAGCCTGTTCACCTGCTTCATAACGGTCAAACAAGCAAAAAACTCCTTAAAAAAAGGTGGAGACTTGCTCCACCAAAAAAATCAAAATTATTCCCCGCCTTCAGTGCCACCTGCCGTACCGGTATGGTGACTAACAGGGCGTGCTGGAACGACGGTTGAAATCGCGTGTTTGTAAACCATTTGGTTTACCGTGTTCTTTAATAGAATCACGAACTGGTCAAATGACTCTATTTGACCTTGTAACTTAATACCATTAACCAGATAAATTGATACTGGAATCCTTTCACGACGCAAAGCGTTTAAAAAAGGGTCTTGTAATGATTGCCCCTTGGCCATTTCTTATTTTCCTTATTGTTTTGTTGTTATAAAAAAATGCGCATAACGTAAGATTATATACATGCTTTATTTAATCTAGCCAATAACTTGTACAATTTTATCAATATTTTCTCTACTTCCTGGCTCAAGTGTGATCAAGTCCGACCATCCTCGCAACCAAGTAATTTGACGCTTAGCTAATTGACGCGTAGCGACAACACCACGGTAGACCATTTCTTGGTGAGAAAGTTCACTCGCTAAATATTGCCACATTTGGCGATAGCCCACCGAGCGCATAGAAGGCAGATCAATGTGTAAGTCACCTCGTGCGTACAAAGCACGTACTTCATCTTCAAAGCCAGCTTCTAACATTTTCATATAACGTTGTTCAATACGTTGATGCAAAGTTTGCCGATCATCTGACATCAAAGCAAATTGATGCACCTGATAAGGCAAGGGTGGCGCCTTCGTTTTAGTTAACTCTGTCAAGGTCTTCCCTGTTAGTCGGTAAACCTCAAGAGCACGAGACAAACGTTGCGGATCATTTGGGTGAATACGGTTCGCCGCAACAGGATCAATAGCCATCAACTCACCATGTAACGCCTGCCAACCTAAGGTTTCAGCTTGCTGCTCTATCTCTGCTCTAATCGCCGTATCGGCTTCCGGTAACGGTGATAAACCTTCTAGTAAGGCTTTAAAATAAAGCATCGTGCCACCCACTAATAATGGTGTGCGGCCTTTACTAATCGATTGTTCCATTAAAGCCAATGCATCACGCCGAAAATCAGCCGCTGAATATGACTCTGACGGGTCTAAAATATCAATTAGCTGATGCGGCGCCTTAGCTAATTCTTCGGCTGTAGGCTTAGCCGTACCGATGTCCATATCACGATAAATTAATGCGGAGTCAACGCTAATCACGTCACAAGGCATTCTTTGAGCAATCTCTATTGCTAAATCAGTTTTACCTGAAGCAGTCGGGCCCATTAAAAAAATCGCTTGTGGGTGGTTATTATTCAACATCAAAACTCTTTATTGTGGTGGCTAAATCAACTTGACGTAATAAAACGTCACTATGAGCAGTTAAGGATTCACCTAACTGTTGCTGTAATTGCAGCATCAACTGTTGCGCGCCAAGCCAATCAAAGGTGTGCTTATGCTGACTAATTCGACCAGCCAGCCACCAACACGCCGCTTCAATTTTTTCCCCTGCGAGCTCGTTCATTTCAGGCGCCAGTTGTTGCAATAAACCAACCACAATGTCACTTTGTGGCACATTACGCATTTGTGGCGGCACCTGACACACAATAATGGTGTCGTTACCTTGGGTTTTCAACTGCAAGCCTAATTTATTCAAGCTTTCTTGATGAAACTTTGCTACATCGAGCAACTCTGCTCCCACACATACGGAAACAGGTAACAACAAAGGTTGCGATACCGGCCCTTGTTGAAAATATCCCAACAACTGATGATAAGTCACCAACTGCCACGCTTTTACCAGTGAAAGTAGTTGCAGGCGTTTCCCTTGTAGTAATAAAAAACGCTCATCGATTAAGGTTAACGGTACGCCTAAGCTGCTTTCAGTTATTGGCTCTTGCTGCTCCGAATCATTCGCAACGGGCAGCTGAGGTGGCGCTTGTGTCCACACCGACTCATTCAATGCATTCGTCGCCGACGAGGATGACCGATAGCCATGTGTCGTTTTGCCACTACTGTTTGAAAAAGAAGGTATACGCGGTGCTTCCGAGCGAGGTGAAGCGGTATAAGGACCATGAGACTCTGAAACGACCGTGCTATCAATTGACTCTGGTGTCGAAATATCACCTTGCTCTAACTGCGTTAAATTTTCTTTATTTAACTCACTAGACTCATTTTCCAACAAGGCGTCATTTAGCGTTTGTAATATAAAATCATGGACCAAACGCCCCTGATGAAAGCGCACTTCATGTTTCGCCGGATGCACATTAACGTCGACTTCCGCCGGATCCACTTGAATATAAATAATAAACCCAGCAAATGAATGGCTAGGTAACTTATCGGCATAAGCTTGTCGGATCGCATGATTTATCAATTTGTCGCGCATCATCCGGCCATTGACATAGCAGTATTGAACATCGTTTTGCGCGCGCGCCCCTTGTGGTTCAATAATCCAACCCGATAGCGCTAAATCACCGTGTTGAGCCTTAATCGCCAACGCATGCTGCATAAACTGATTAGAGCAAATGGCAGCTACGCGCTTTTCTTGTTGCGGTAACGTTAATGCCGGACGAAAGTTTTTGACCACCTTGCCATTATGCTTAAGGCTAAAATGTACTTCAAAATGACTTAGTGCTAAACGTTTGACCAATTCTTCAATGTGGCCAAATTCTGTTTTTTCTGAGCGTAAAAAACGCCTTCTTGCTGGGGTATTAAAAAACAGGTCCGCGACTTCTACCGAAGTGCCTACAGGATGGGCCACTGGCTGCACTTTAACTGCCATGTCCCGGCCTTCAGTGCAGGCCTGCCAGCCTTCGCTTTGCTCAGCGGTACAAGATGAGAAAGTTAAACGTGAAACTGAGCTAATACTGGCAAGCGCCTCGCCACGAAAACCTAAGCTTATAATGGCTTCAAGATCATCTAACGAGGTTACTTTACTCGTGGCATGGCGACTGAGTGCTAGCTGTAACTCCTCTTTAGCCACACCACTGCCATTATCGCGAATACGAATAAGCTTAGTGCCGCCCTTTTCTAACTCGATTTCAATTTTGCTAGCGCCGGCATCTAAGCTATTTTCAACGAGCTCTTTGACCACTGAAGCAGGTCGCTCTACCACTTCACCCGCTGCAATCTGGTTAGCAAGGCGAGGGGGTAATATTTGAATAGGCATAATTAACTACTTGGGATCTTAAGTTCTTGATCCACTCTAAGTTGGTCTGATTTTAATTGATTGGCTAGTTTTAGCTGACTCACACTTACGCCATAACGCTTAGCAATTACAGACAAACTTTCGCCGCGTTGAACCACGTGAGATTTTGCCGCGATTGCCGCAAAGTATGTCCCAACCGGTGGGTTATTAGCAAAATGACGCTTAACACCAACGTAAACCGCATTAGCAATTTTCTTTTGGTGCGAGGTAGTACGTAGTAACGCTTCTTCTTGTCGGTTGGTAATAAAACCCGCCTCCACTAGCAAAGAAGGAATATCTGGCGATTTCAAAACTGCGAGGCTAGCATGCTCTGGCCGTTTTTTATGTAAGGTGGTTACCTTACCTAGCTCCTTAAGCACTTCAACACTCACGCCATAACCAGTATTCATCGAATGGTCCATCGACATATCGAGTAGCGTGCGCGTTAGAAACAAGTCTTGCTCCGCCTTGTTAATCACTTCGCCAGCCCCACCCAGTAACTCTGATTGCTCTTCATGCTTTTCAATCCAACGACCAATCTCAGAGTTCGCGCGTCGAGTAGAGAGCACCCATACAGAAGCACCACGTGGCTTAGGATTATGGAATCCGTCAGCATGAATAGAAATCAATAGATCAGCCTGCGATTTCCTCGCTATATCGGAGCGTTTATTCAAATTAACAAAGTAGTCGCCGCTACGAATAAGCACGGCTTTCATGCCCTTTTCACGGTTGATCAACTCTGCCACGTGCTTTGCTATGGCGAGAGTAACGTTTTTTTCATAGGTTTTTTTGCCCAAGGCCCCAGGATCGTCACCGCCATGGCCAGCATCAACGGCAATAACTATATCTCGTTGACCATTTAAGCTAGGAGGGACGACCGGCTTCTTCGCGCTACTTTCTTTCGCTGGCTTGACATTATTATGTGGCAAGTCGATAACTAATCGATGGCCGTAAGGCTTAGTTGGCGTTAAAGAAAAAATAACTGGCTTGGTCGCTTTATTTAAATCGAACACCAAACGGAAAGTCCCTTTCTTTTTTGGCGTACTGGTACGGATAGCTTTAAGCAAAGGGCTAGTATTTTTAATTTTAGTAAGATCAAATTTACTGATAGGGCCATTAATGTCGACCACAATACGATCTGGCCCCGTTAATAAAAACGAATCATGTACTGGGGCCGAGGTTAAATCTAATACCACACGGGTGCTATCTGGTGACGGCCAAATTCGCACACCTTTAAGCTCACTGGCAACCCCATTAAAGCTTAATGTAAACAGACATAAAAATATTGCTATCAGCTTATTCATGTAACGACTCTAATTTTTCAATTATCTTTTGCCCCACAGCAGAGCGTGAACTTATCTCTATTTGCCGTTGTTGGCCTAAGTAAGTTAGGTTTATGATGATATCGGGCTCAGGTAATACTCCCAAGCCTTTGTCTGGCCATTCAATCAAACAATGACTATTGTCACTGAAGTAATCTCGAATCCCCATAAATTCAAGCTCTTCAGGATCTGCCAAGCGATATAAATCAAAATGATAAACCTGCCACTTTACCAGCTCATAAGGTTCAACCAAGGTATATGTAGGGCTTTTTACATTACCTGAATGACCAAGCCCTTGCACGAAGCCCCGCGTTAACGTGGTCTTGCCAGCACCTAGGTCTCCATAGAGAAAAAAACAACTGGCTTGATCACAACACTGACTCAGCTTTCGTCCAAATTCCACCGTTGCAACATCATCAACCAAAACCGTTTTAAACATGAAAGATATCAACCCATTAATTAACAACAGTAATAAGCAAGAAGCTTATTCAACAAACCGAAACTCGACGCAAACTGAACCAACGCAGTATCATAAGAAAGCGCTATGAAACTGCAAAAAATTCATAATAGATGCAATCATAACTGATAATACCCTGCTCATACTATATTTGACTATGCACAAGAGAATAAGATGTTAGCTTAAACAATAAAACCGCCGCGCTGCCTTACTCTTATGCTTATGATAAACTGACGCCCAAGTAATAACAGTGGCCTTCCCCATGACAGAGCAAACACTTGAACAATTAGCACACAATATCAAACAGTGGGGCCGAGAGCTGGGCTTTCAGCAGGTAGGTATCGCAGATATAGACCTCAGTGAGCATGAAGCCGAATTACAGCAATGGTTAGACGCCAATTACCACGGTGAAATGGAATATATGTCTCGTCACGGCATGATGCGGGCACGTCCCAACGAGCTTCATCCTGGCACACTGCGCGTTATTTCTGTGCGCATGGATTACTTACCACCCGATGCCAGCTTTGCCAACGATCTCAAACAGACAGACATAGGCTACATCAGTCGCTACGCCCTAGGCCGCGATTATCATAAAGTGATGCGACAACGGCTCAAACAATTAGGAGAGCACATTAAACAAAGCTGCAATGAATTAGACTATCGACCCTTTGTTGATTCAGCGCCAATATTAGAGCGCCCGCTCGCAGCTAACGCAGGTTTAGGCTGGGTTGGTAAACATTCTCTCGTGCTTGATGAGCAAGCTGGCTCTTGGTTTTTCTTAGGCGAGCTATTGGTAAACCTCCCCTTACCAGTTGATCAGCCGATTCAAGAAAAATGCGGTAGCTGCGTTGCTTGTATCACTATTTGTCCAACTCAAGCCATTGTCGAGCCATATGTTGTTGATGCTAGGCGCTGTATTTCCTACCTGACCATAGAACTAAATGGCCCTATACCAGAAGAATTTAGGCCCTTAATAGGCAATCGTATTTATGGCTGTGACGACTGCCAACTCATTTGCCCGTGGAATCGCTACGCAAAGCTTACTGATGAAATCGACTTTCACCCTCGTGCGCAGCTTAAGAGCCAGCAGTTATTAACCCTATTTAGTTGGACTGAAACTGAGTTTTTGCAACGCACAGAAGGCTCTCCCATACGTCGTATTGGTTTTGAACGTTGGCAACGAAATATTGCTGTAGCGTTAGGTAACGCAGCGCATCAGGAAAAAATTATCAAGGCATTAGAGCATGGCTTAGCGAGCGCAACATCAAACCTCGTTCAAGAGCATATCCAATGGGCATTAACACAACAGCAACAAAAGTCTGATTTAATATCGGCAAAAAAAACACAGCGTTTAATCCGTAGCATAGAAAAAGGCTTGCCCCGAGACGCATAGTTAAGGTGGTACATAATTCGACTAAGCTCAAACTTAACGTGACCAATCTAGCCCTTTACTTGTGAAATATTCATTCTCAGGGCATCCTTTTGAAAAACAATTATTAAGGTAATTCAAATGCAAATATTAGGTGTTGATATTGGCGGCTCAGGCATTAAAGGTGCCATCGTAGATACACAAACGGGCGAGTTAGTCACAGAGCGACATCGTATTGCAACGCCGCAACCGGCTACGCCAGAAGCCGTTGCCGAGACACTCAAACAACTTGTTGACCATTTTCAATGGCAAGGCCCAATTGGCTGTGGATTTCCTGCAACAGTAGTGCACGGTGTCGCTAAAACAGCATCAAATATAGACAAAAGCTGGATCAATACAGATGCGGCAAAGCTTTTCGCCACCAACACACAATGCCCTTGCTTTGTGGTAAATGATGCTGATGCAGCAGGAATGGCAGAATTTACCTTCGGAGCAGGTAAAAATAAATCGGGAGTGGTTGTGTTGATCACCATAGGCACGGGCTTAGGCACGGCTGTTTTCACTAACGGACAACTGCTACCGAACACTGAACTAGGTCACATTATATTAGAAGGAATGGTTGCCGAGCACTACACCGCGGACTCAACCCGCAAGAAAGAAGACCTTAGTTGGAGCAAATGGGGCAAGCGCTTTAATTTGTACCTACAGCGCTTGGAGTTTTTACTCTCACCTGACTGCTTTATTCTAGGCGGTGGTGCCAGTAAAAAACTAGAAAAGTTTGTTGATCAATTAGAAACCAACGCGGAAGTGATCCCAGCGCAATCTCTTAACCAAGCAGGCATTATTGGTGCAGCTCTGTATGCAAAAAGCCAGCTTTAAATAAAAATAAAATTAAAACCTAACTTATTAAAGGCGACCTGATGGTCGTTTTTTTCGTTTAAATAAAGCAAAGATAAAACAATGACACGAGATAGTAAACGATGGATAGTAATAGCTTGATAGGAGTGTATTAGGAAAGATTTGGAGCGGTACACGAGGCTCGAACTCGTGACCTCAACCTTGGCAAGGTTGCGCTCTACCAGCTGAGCTAGTAC
>NZ_JAUOPX010000051.1:0-30581 GCF_030547455.1 Motilimonas sp. 1_MG-2023
TGGGTGATCGACTTGGGTGTTATCAGGTGATCGGCATCAATGTTATTGGGTGATCGGCATTCATGGGAATATGCACCATTGATGAAGGCTTAACCTCATTACAACAAAGCCAAGGTTACGTTTGGCAAGTGGCTCTTGAACAACATTTATACTGGTTGATGGTATATTGTCGTTGGCACCCAGAAGCCAGTTGGAAAATATTAGAACAAGCATTTTTCAGCGGTTTAAAGTGGCCAGCCCGACCTTTTATTGCTAAGCAGTCTCGAAAGTTAGTGCTAAAAAATCTATATTCACAGGGGGTAGGACGCTTTAGTCTTAAACAAGTATTGCAAGCTGCTGAGCAATGCTTTGTGGCATTGGAAGCACACCTCAGTAAAAATACATTTATTTGTGGCGATACATTTAGCCGTTTTGATTTGTTTGCTTATGCCATTGTTAAGAACATTGATAACCATGATATGCCAACGCCACTGACATCTATCATTGAGGGATTTAGCCAACTTAAGCTGTATCAAGCCCGTGTTGAGCAAGCATTAAAAAATAAAGCTGGTTCAGTTCACAACTTAACTTCACTTTCAGCATAAAAGGATTGCCATGCCAACTGAGATGCCAGCTGATGTACAAGATAAATTTAATGATTACCCCAGTTCGGTAAAGCCCAAATTGCTGCAACTCAGGGCGATCATTTTCGAGCTTTGTCAGCAACACCAACTGGGTAAAGTAGAAGAATCATTGAAGTGGGGTGAGCCCAGCTATGCTGTTAAGCATGGCAGTCCAGTGCGGTTCGACTGGAAAGCCAATCACCCCGATCATTACTGCTTATTTTTTAACTGTAACACGACCTTGGTAGACACCTTTAGAGAGTTGTATTCTGCTCATGGTAACTGTTCTTTTCAGGGCAATCGCGCCATGCTATTGCCTTTAAATCAACCACTACCTGAAGCCTTGATTAGGCAGTGCTTGTTAATGGCATTAACCTACCACAAAATCAAACACCTCCCCTTATTGGGGGCATAGAGCAGAATGTGAATTAGCAGCCCACTGACAACCTACGACCCGCAGACAAAGCCATAGCGTTCATGTCATCGTTATGATGATTAACTTTATCAACTGTAATGTATTGTGTTCACCTCAAGCAGCACTTAGAAAATTAAAAACAGAAGCGATAACCTAATGAATTAGCTTGGAAACAGTTGTTTTAAAAGAGGTATAGCTAGCTTTCACTGCAGCAGCCCCCTGCTAAAAAAACTATTTTCAATAGCCAGAAATAAAACAATCCATCGCCGCGCACCAAAAGTTCAGGGTTTTGTGCTAACATTAGCTACTGAACAAACACATGTAAGCAGGATAACTTACCCGATCGCTGTTATCTCTGTGTATCTTTTGGCTGTTTTACACTCACTTAGTTGTGAGTACTTGCTTACGTTGTGAGGCCCTTTTTTGCTTCGCGCTCTGTTAAGCAGTCATCGTGATCTAAGAAATATCTCTTAGGGCGCGCCTTCAACCAAAGACTTATTATGGAAATACAAACAAAAATAAATAAACCCGTTTTTATCTCTTCGTTACTTATTGCGGTTTCTATCGCTTTTATTGCCGCTTTAAAGCCTGATCTTAGTGGTCAGTTTTTTGGCGAAGTTCAATCTTGGCTGGTCAGTAAAGTCAGCTGGATTTACATTTTAGCTGTCGCTATCTTCCTCATTTTTACCGTTTGCATTATGGTCAGCCGCTTAGGCGACCTTAAGCTTGGTCCCGATCACAGTGAGCCGGATTACACCAATGTGTCGTGGTTCTCTATGTTGTTCTCCGCTGGCATGGGCATTGGCTTAATGTTTTTCGGTGTGGCTGAGCCCGTGATGCATTATTTAAGCCCACCAATTGGCGATGCCGCCACCATAGCGGCAGCAAAAGAAGCCATGCGCATCACTTTCTTCCACTGGGGCCTACATGCTTGGGCTATTTATGCCGTGGTCGCATTATCTTTGGCTTATTTCTCTTATCGCCACAAGTTACCACTGTTGCCACGCTCTGCTTTATACCCATTAATAGGCGATCGAATATACGGCCCCCTAGGCCACGCCGTGGACACCTTTGCAGTTGTGGGGACACTATTTGGTGTAGCCACATCTTTAGGTTTTGGCGTGCAGCAACTTAACGCTGGCTTAATGCATTTATTTGAATTGCCTCAAACCCCCTTAATCCAACTCGGGCTGATTATTATTATCACCGTTTTAGCCACAGGTTCGGTGATCTTAGGTTTAGATGGCGGGATTAAGCGCCTCTCCAATCTCAATATGATATTGGCACTTACCCTGTTAGTTGGCATTTTACTATTGGGGCCAACAGAATTACTTCTGCAATCATTTGTAGAAAATACCGGCACCTATATGAGCGAGTTGGTGAACAGCACATTTAATATGTACGCTTATGATCCAAAAGAAGACTGGCTGGGTGGCTGGACCATGTTGTATTGGGGCTGGTGGATATCTTGGTCTCCTTTTGTTGGAATATTTATTGCGCGCGTTTCTCGTGGTCGTACCATTCGTGAATTTATCGTCGGTGTGCTTTTCATCCCAGCTGGTTTTACCTTCTTATGGATGACCGTATTTGGCAACAGTGCCATCCACATGATTGCAGGTGATACTGCGCACTTATTAGCTCAAGCAGTAAATGATAATGTGGCTATTGCTATCTTTATTTTCTTTGAGCAATTTCCGCTTTCTTCATTCTTGTCCTTTATTGCTGTATTGCTGGTAACAACATTCTTTATTACCTCTGCAGACTCTGGCGCCCTGGTTATTGATACCCTAACCGCAGGTGGCGAGCAAGACACACCATTGTGGCAGCGTATTTTTTGGACCAGCATGATTGGCATCATCGCTTCGACACTGCTATTTGCGGGAGGCTTACAAGCCCTGCAAACCTTAACCATTGCCAGCGCATTCCCATTCATGTTCATCATGATGCTATTTTGCTATGGTTTATTTAAGGCGCTACGTCATGATTTAATGTTGCAAAAAAGTGTGCAAAGCCACAATACGTCAGTTCAATTTACCCAAAGTCAGATCCACTGGAAAGAGCGCTTAAATACGTTATTGGTTCACCCTGGTTTAAATCAGGCTGAGCGATTTATTGAACATATCGTTCGCCCAGCGTTAACTGAACTCTGTGAGCAGTTTGAGCAAACGGGTCTTAAAGCAAAATTGATTGAAGACAGTGAAAAAATCCGCTTAACTATCTACAAAGAAGAAGCAGAAAATTTCTCTTATGGTATTCGATTACGTCACTTTGCGGTGCCAGCCTATGCAGAAGAAAAGCATGATGATTACTACCGCGCTGAAGTATTCTTACTACAAGGCGGCCAGCAATATGATGTTTTCGGCTATACCCAAGAGCAAATTATTGCGGATGCGATCACCCAGTATGAGCGCCATTTACATTTCTTGTACTTAGCCAGCTCTGAAATTTTAGAAGAAGAGGGTGAAGTTAATACCGGTCAACAATAGTAACCTGAGACAGGCTTGAGCTATGGCATTGATCACCATAGCTCAAGCCATTAAAAATAAGCTTCTATGATTGCTTTTACACATCGCAGGATGCAGGGCTAAGCACTGATGACTCCACCCTAAGGGTCGATTAGAGACAAATTTTCATTTCTTGAAAACATTCATTAGCTGATACTTTTTCACCCAGCATTTCATCGTAAGGTAAATCGAGTTTTAAGATTACCGAATCAAAGCCTAATTTTTTCATTCCCTCCTTGGCATTAACCAAGCTGTTAAAATGGATAGTTTCACCACTACTATTGGTGATAGGCTCAGGCGCATTATGCACAATGACTTCTGGTCGATAATAGGAAGAGTCAGCATAAGTATATAAAATACAATCAGTTTCTCCACCATGAGCTAACCACTTCTTTATTTGCTTCTGTTGCATAAAACCTCCAATAGTTGGCATACTTGCTTAAAGCTTGGTAGTTAATATAAACATTGCCAGCCATAAATGTAAATTTTTTGTTAAATTTATTGCTGTATTTGCCGATACCAAAGAAAGCGATGTTACAGACGACAATTTCAAGTCATGGTACTCAACCCCCAACAGAAGTAAGTTTACATACGTAAGGGAGCATCAACATGGTGGTTATTAAGCAATCAAATAGGCTACCAGTTCAGCCACAATTGAACCGAAGTGAGCAGCAGCCGATAGAGAAAATAAAGGATAAAAATCACGAAGTAACCCACTCGACCGGTCAGGAGCAAGTGTCCTTCGATCTAGCTCATGGGATCTCAACTGAGTTATCTCAGCGCCTTGATGAAGAAGTGTCGCAACGTATGCTTCTTTATATGGAAGAAATGACCAAAACTCAGTCAGCATTACAAACTAGCGTGTACGAGTTCGCAGCATTTAAAGAAAAACAAATGGCTGAAAACCCTGATCTAGATCTTAGTGAGCTGGATCTGTCGCTGCAAAAAGATGGCACTTTAAAGCTATCAGGGGCAAACCTATCACCTGCAACCTTATCTGAACTGGAGCAGGAGGTTGCTAACAATGATAAGTTAAAAGAGGCGTTTACTCAGCTTCATACTGGTATCGTTTATGGCTTAAAACACCGAGACTCAGTTGGCTATAACGAATTACAGCAAGATGATCTGCGCGGCTCATTGCAGCTCAACGAGTTAACGGAACGTTATAATAATCAATTTCAACCTAATGGCTTTGGCCAAGATTATCTGACCATGGAAGCAAGGTTAAATGTTGATACCGGCTTATTTGCTCACTTTCTTATGAACGCCCTAAACCCTAGGATCAGTACATTGGTTTAACCTTATAACACAGGCATACGAGTGCTTCGTTTTGTGCTTACAGCATCTAGTAAAAGTCACTTAAGGCTGCTTATGCATTCAACAACTCACACTCTTCGCTCCTGTCATTTTGCTTAAAATTAAGATAACGTCATGAGTTTCTTACTGTAATAGAAGCCTGCTTTTATGCTTAGCCAAGTAATCGCTATTTTACTGCCCGTTTTTTCCTTGGTCTTAGTGGGCTTTTGGGTGGGCAAAACCATGAATATTAATTTTGCGCCAATCAATCGCCTTAATATCGATGTATTTGTGCCCGCCCTCGTTTTTTCATCCTTGGTGGCGATGCCCCTAAACATGAGCCAAGGTCCTTTAATTATCGCCGCCTTGTCTGCGTTGCTGTTGCCGGCGTCCTTTTTATCTGCCTTGCGCCAAAATCAATGAACTTTAAAAGCTGGGCGCCCACCTTAATGTTCCGCAACAGTGGCAATTTAGCCATTCCTTTGTTTGGCTATGCTTTCGGCGCCGTTGCGGCTGAGGCTGCGGTATTATTGTTTGTGGTGTCTACTTGTTTGCATGTGATTTTTGGCAGCTTGATATTAAATAACCAGCGGGGCTGGCAAAACTTAGTCAGCGCCTTTAAAACGCCGCTATTTATTGCTGCTTTGGCGGCTATTACCCTTAATCTTGGCCAAGTACACATTTACCAGCCCATTGCCGAGGCGACCCAATTACTTGGTCAAGCAGCGATTCCTGTAATGCTATTAGCGCTGGGCTCTCAGATGACTCAGTTGCAACTTGATGGCTTAAAAATAGGGCTTATTAATATTGGTCTGAGTTTATTCACTGGCGCGGTGTCGTTTACCTTAGTCTATTTGTTTATTCCCTTACCTAGCTTACACCTAAAAATGATCTTGTTATTTAGTATGCTACCGCCTGCGGTAATGAACTACCTCTACGCCGAGCGTTACCAAAATGAGCCCCATAAGGTGGCTGCAATGGTGTTATTTGGTAACGCTTCAGCCTTAGTTAGCTTACCTATTCTGCTACTTATATCACTGTCACTTTAATTCTTTATATTACAAAAACTTAGAATAACAAATTGAGCGATAATCAAAACAAATTTATTTGTTTATTAGCCTCTATCTTCGCGCTATAAAAAGCCTTACTATCGCGATCATGACAACGCCAACTTTAGAGGCAAAATAGTGGTTTATTTATTGTTAGTGTTAGGCCTAGTGTTACTGATTTACGGTGCAGATTGTTTAGTGAAAGGCGCGGCGCGATTAGCCTTAAGCGCTGGTATTCCAAGCTTGGTGGTTGGTTTAACAGTGGTGGCTTTTGGCACCAGTGCACCTGAGTTAGCGGTGAGTATTGGCGCAGCCTTTTCTGGCGAAACCGAGATGGCAATAGCCAATGTCGTCGGCAGTAATATCTTTAACGTGCTGTTTATTCTTGGCTTAGCCGCGATTATTTCTCCTTTAGTGATTTCTAAGCAGCTTATAAAGCAAGATGTACCTATCATGGTTGCGATTTCAGCCTTAGTGTTTTGGCTAGTAAGAGACGGCATGTTAAGCCGTATTGATGCTGCGATACTCGTAGTGCTGTTAATTAGCTACACCAGCTTTTTATTTATTCAGGGTAAAAAGAGCCCGCCCGAAACTGAAGATGATGACAATATGGCTGCAGCACCTTGGTGGCAAAACGTGCTTTGGGTTATCGCAGGTTTTGCCTTGTTGGTTATCGGCGCGCAACTGCTCGTAGCAAATGCGGTGGCTATTGCGCAGTCATTTGGCGTGAGTGAGGCGGTTATTGGTTTAACCATCGTCGCCATTGGTACATCACTACCTGAGGTGGTCACCTCGCTAGTTGCCACCGTAAAAGGACAGCGTGATATTGCTGTTGGTAACGTCATTGGTAGTAATGTGTTTAACTTGTTAGCGGTACTGGGCGTATCAGGCTTGATTGCGCCAAGCGGGCTAACTGCTGATGCGGCATTAATTAACCTTGATCTCCCCGTCATGCTGGGTGTTGCTTTATTGTGTGTACCGTTATTTTTTACAGGCGCTACCTTAAGCCGTTTGGAAGGGATTAACTTCTTTGTGTTGTACTTAGTTTACACCGCTTATTTAATTAGCAGTGCCATACAATCGGGCTATCAAACACCGCTGGGTCAAGTAGCGGCATATGTGATAATTCCATTAACCGCCATCTTAGTTTTGAGCACCCTGATATGGGATCTGAAGCAACGCCGAGCACGCTCAGCTTAATTCTGCTTAACTACGTTATTCAACGCTTTTTATTGCCAAACGCCCGCTTTTTAGCGCGGCGTTTTTGTGCGCCACGGCTATTTTTCTTATCAATGGGGGCACTCTTAGTTAAATCAGGCTCAAAGCCCGCGAGCCATTGCGCCGCTAAACGCTGATCAATTAACAGTTCTATTTCTTCTAAGCGCCATTCTTCATCGGGACTTAATAAGGTAATGGCCAAGCCTGCTTGACCCGCACGCCCAGTACGGCCAATACGGTGCACATAATCTTGGGCAACAAAAGGCAGCTCCATATTAATCACACAACCTAATTGCGCAATGTCCAAACCCCGTGCCGCCACATCAGTGGCCACCAGCACGTTCAAGTCACCCATTTTGAACTCATTAAGTACTTGCTCTCGCACAGCTTGCGATAAATCACCATGAAAGGCATGAGCCGCCAACCCTTTTGCTTGCAGCTGCTTAGCAATTTGGTCAACACCTTGCTTGGTACGACTAAAAATAAGGCTTTGTTGGTCGGGCTTTTTTTTCAACAAAAACGAGATGAGATCGACTTTTCTATCATCGTCCACAGCATAAACAATTTGTTCAACGGGTGCGGCAACACTATTACGATTGTCCACTTCAATTAATACAGGATCTGTTAGCAACCGCTTACTGAGACTAAAGAGCACGTCATCAAAGGTGGCAGAAAATAATAGGGTCTGACGTTTGCTCGGCAAACGTTGCAAAATCCCATTAATCTCGTCAGCAAAGCCCATGTCTAACATGCGATCCGCTTCATCAAACACTAAGTAACTCAGTTCATTCAACGTCAAGTTACCCTGCCTGAGGTGATCGAGTAAACGCCCCGGTGTCGCCACAATCACGTCAACGCCTTGCTTAAAACGTTTAACTTGCGCAGCGATACTTACGCCGCCATAAACCACTGCCGCTGTTAACGAACAATGCTTAGCATA
This sequence comes from Motilimonas sp. 1_MG-2023, assembly GCF_030547455.1. Taxonomy (NCBI): domain Bacteria; kingdom Pseudomonadati; phylum Pseudomonadota; class Gammaproteobacteria; order Alteromonadales; genus Motilimonas; species Motilimonas sp. 1_MG-2023. Next base: position 8,025 of record NZ_JAUOPX010000051.1, read on the forward strand.
TTGCTGAAAGCTATGTTCCACTTGCACCGCTAGCTCTCGCGTCGGTGTCAGTACCAGTCCTCGCACTGGCTTTACGCCATCAGCCGGCACTGGTTGCTCGTTTAATCGTTGTAACATAGGCAGTAAAAATGCGGCGGTTTTACCTGTGCCCGTCTGCGCGCCCGCCATCACATCTCGCCCCGCTAAAATCATCGGAATAGCTTGGCTTTGGATGGCTGTGGGCTGTTGATAGTTAAGCTCTAACAGCGCTTGGTTAAGTTGAGGTGCGTTAATTAATTGAGAAAAAGACATAACAACTAACAGATCAAAAATAGGCCGGTCAGTGTAACAAAAATCAGTGTTTTGGTGGTGTTTTTATGTCCTCAACCATCGCTTTAATCTTTACCGCTTTCTCAAAATGATCAAGTTGATGAGTTTCAATCCACCACTTTGCTACCGCCATTAAGGTACTTGGTTCGGTGTTTTTGTTAGCGAAAAAAGCATAAAAAGACAGGCCTACACCTTCACCTTTCTTGGCGATTTTTTCATCACAAACACGGATCATTTTTTCCTGCATGGTTAAGGGTATTGTCATTGTTACAACCTTAGAAATAGAAAAACGTAGTGTTAACAATTATTCAACCACCGTCAAATTCGTTAAAACTGTTAAAAGCGCATTTTCGGTCAGTTTTATTTTGTTGTTCCTCCTAAGCTAAAAGCATCATACAAGGAGGCACCCATGAACAGGATCCATGCATTAGATGCACTTAGAGGGCTGTTATTAGTTCTAATGACAATAAATCACTTAGTTTGGATAAGTGGTGGCAATACATTTTTACAATATTTTACTTTGCAGCCTTTAGGTCAAGTAGGCGCAGCAGAAGGATTTATTTTTATTTCGGGGTTACTTGCTGGCCTGATTTACAGTGCCGACAAATACTCCAATAAGCAGGTTGTTAGCAAGGCTGTCCATCGCGCTTGGACTATTTATTGTTATCACATTATTTGCTTATTATTAGTGCTCGCTGTGGCTTGGATAGCAATATCCATTTATCCCAGCGCACGAGACGTATATCAAACGTCAATGCCTAATTTTTTCCAAGCGCCAGAGCATGCGAGCTGGTTGTCCTTATTACTGCTAAATAGACCTGCTTATTTTGATATCTTGCCATTGTATATCATCTTTATGCTGGTGTTACCTGCGGTGATCATTGCCTTTCGCCGCGGCTATGGCTGGTTAGCTTTAGCCGTCAGTGTTGCCCTTTGGTTGAGCAGTAGCTGGTTTACACAAACTAGCTTAACTGGTCTATATCAAAGCGTTTCGCCCGCACTCGGTATTAGTGTTGGCTACTTTGATCCTTGGGCTTGGCAACTACTATTTATGATGGGAGCGGCTATTGGTTATGGCAAACGTCAACAAAGTATTAATTGGTACGCCTCAAACGTTCCAGTATGGATAGCACTGATTGTAGTGGCAGCCATATTCATTACCCACCATGGCGCTTTTTTATCCATGGGTATACATCAGGGCGTATTATATCAATTTGCCGATAAGCCCGAGCTTGGCTGGTTACGCATACTCAACCTTTTACTATGGGTTTACTTATTGGGCTTTGTCATCAGCCGTTGGCCTAACGCCCTCAACATTCCCGGCTTACGTTTATTAGGTCGTCACTCTTTGCAAGTATTCGCTTGGCAGACCTTACTAATTTTTATTGTCGCGCCTTATCTGCAGCAATTGGGCGACAGTGGTAGCTATACCCTTTGGCTAATCTTATTAACCTGCACTTTATTTATTGCCGCATTTATCCATCAGCAATGGCAAAACAAACAGCGTGAAAAAGTTCAGCAAACAACGCCTAACTTGGCATGAGTTAAGACTAAGTAAACTAAGGAATGAAAATGAAAAAAACCTTACTGATAACTAGCACAGTGTTAGCACTAAGCGCATGTGGTAGTGAACAACCAACCACAATTAACGACGGGAAAACGCACCAGCTCACTATTGAGCTAGGTAACCTCACCCGTGACGAAGGGGATGTTAAAGTATTTTTGTATAAAAGCACTGACGACTTAAGAGGCGATCCCACTCAATTAACCCAGACTTATAGTCTAGCTCAAGCCAGCCAACCTATTATCATTGATGACGTCCCGACAGGCGATTACGCTATTTTTGTGATGCAAGATTTGGATCAGGATGGCGACTTAAAAATGAGCGCCCAAGGAATGCCCCTTGAGCCTTACGGTTACTCACAAAATCCAACATTAATGGGGCCGCCAAGTATGAACCAAGTCAAATTTGCCGTTACTGCCGATACAGTAGCAAAAATAAGCTTTTATTAACTCCCTGCAAGCCTTGGCAGCTAGTTACGGTTAGCTGCCCTTTTAGGGACGCAGTGATAAATAAAATCAGGAAAAACTCATGTCAGTTATTTTACAAGGAATAAAAAAGTCCTTACTAGCAGTTCTAGGCTTTGTACTGGGCTGCAGTGCATTTGGACTTATTTTACTATTATTAATCTCTCTGGTAAGAAGCCAATAAAGTTAGATCTTCTGTTTCATACTTGTTCATTGTTACTGTTCGCTCTAATCTAAAGCCCTGACTCACTCATCAACGAGAAGCAATATGGGAATTTTTGATGCCTTAATGGGCAACGCATCTGAAGTAAACTTAGCAGAGCTTAGCGCCGAATTGTCACCAATTATGGCAGATAACGAAGAACTGGCTCTAGCCTACAAGCTCATTAGAGATATGTTCGTGTTTACTAACAAACGCTTGATCATGATAGATAAACAAGGGATCACTGGTTCAAAAGTGGAATACCACTCCATACCTTATAAATCGATTACGCACTTTTGCGTTGAATCAGCAGGCACCTTTGACATGGACTCAGAACTAAAAATTTGGGTATCAGGTTCATCTGCCCCTATCGTTAAAGAGCTGAAAAAAGGGACGAATGTAGTCGGTATTCAGAAGACGATTGCTAATTTTATGTTTTAATAAACGAGCTTATCAGGGCCTCACTTCGAGGCCCTATGCTGATTTTGTAAATATGCAAACACAATAAAATGACCTTTATGCTTTTCGGCCATTGCGCATTTTAACAGGCAACCAGAGCTCAAACTGATAATGTTCACCATCGTTTTTGATATTGCTGATCCATTCATGCCCCCTTACCTGATAATAAGGAGAATCCCACAAATAAAAGTTGTAAACGTAGTTAAGTGCGAAATCAATTTGCGCGAGGGTTCCTTGCAGCTGGCATTTCAAGTACGAAGCAGCAGTAAGGGTTATTACTTCGCTATTTGGCAACGTTGGTTTATCAGCTAAATTAAGATCTATGAACGAAGCATGAAATTCATGCTCGGGACTAAACTGTGCCGAGCCATGTTCACCAATTAAAACGGCTTTACCTTGGTTTAACGTTGGTGAAATATCACCATTAGCCATATTAGTCACCTCAGGCCAACGCTCAAATAGTGCCACTAAACGCTCTGATACTTGGCTTAAACTAAAAGGTAACTGAGTGGATAAAATCCGCATGTTAAGGTCAGGTATTTGAATCAACTGCTCCGAAATACTCAAGCCAACGGGCAACGCTTCACTGCTAAGATCATCAATTAAAGGAAAATAGCCTAATAATTTGCCATCTTCAGTGCCCTGCCACAATACCGGAAACTCTACCAATGCTAACTGTTGCTCAGGTAAATAGTGCTCGAATAAATAACGTAAAAAGTGCTTTACCTTAAAAACATCAGTCAACTCAAAACAATGGTAACGTTGCTGCTTTACCTGAAACAAGATCAAGTCAGACTCTTTAGGTAGAGCAACACCTAACCCCTCAACCTGTATCGCCGCCAACATCATAAAGAGTCCCGTTTCGTGATGACAACGGTTGATAAATTCCATTGAGTAATAGCGGTCCATTGATGTGTCCAGTCCAAGTGCTGAAACTTCCTGCTCAAATGATTGCCAGAGTGCAGAGAAATCCTGAAAAAAATCGTTTGAACCATGACGAATAGAATTAAGTGTAGCCGGTAAAGCTAAGTATTCTGCCGCAGGTAAAGTAACAACAGTAGGCGTAATTGCACGCAACTCGGCGTAACATTCAAGATAGGCACGGGTCAGTGGCTGTGACTTAATTTGTTGTGCCCAAAGTGGTTGCCCCTTAATATTTTTTGGTGAAATACCAAAGTGACGCTTAAATGCACGGGCAAACGCTTCTTGCGACTCAAAGCCATAATTCAAAGCAATATCAATGATTCTAAGAGGGGAGTCGGCCAGTTCTGCTGCGGCAAGGCTCAGTTTTCGCCCAGTACTGTATTGACCTATGGATTGCCCTGTTAACTCTTTAAACTCGCGCTGCAAATGCCACTTACTGACACCCAACCAATGAGACAAGTGCTCTAAAGTAAAACATTGAGGTAAATGTGCTTCAATATAATCCGTTAATTTAATTACTCGACTTAAACTATCCATGTCGTCTATCTGGCTTTGAAAACTAAGCAAAATATATCATAAACCAGTGATGTTAACGCTTGTAAGATCAACGCTTAGAAAGCAAAAAACGCGCAAACCTGTCGGTTAGCGCGTTTTTGGTCCAACAAAGCTTTTATTGAGAGTATTTAGGCTTAAAGCTCAATACAGTCAAAGTCAACTTCGGTCGCCACGTCGGCATCGTAATCAACGCCGTCAACGCCAAAGCCAAACAGTTTTAAGAACTCATCTTTGTATAACTGGTAGTCGGTCAATTCAAATAAGTTTTCCGTGGTCACCTGTGGCCAAAGCGCTTTACAAGCATCTTGTACACTATCACGAAGCTCCCAGTCATCTAAGCGTAAACGGTTAGAATCGTCAGTCTCTGGCGCACTGCCATCAACTTTGTAAAGGCGAGCATCAAACAGGCGATAGATTTGATCCATACACCCTTCGTGGATACCTTGTGCGCGCATAATTTTAAATGCCATAGCAAGGTATAACGGCATCACAGGAATGGCAGCACTGGCTTGTGTTACAACACTTTTCAGTACCGATACATAAGCGGCGCCGTCTACAGCGGCTAGTTTTTTATTTAACTCAGCTGAAGCGCGATCTAAATCTTCTTTCGCTTTACCTAGGGCGCCGTGCCAGTAAATTGGCCAAGTAATTTCGGTGCCAATGTAAGAATAAGCAACGGTTTGTACGCCTTTAGCCAACACACCAGCTTCTGCTAGGGCTTCAATCCAAAGCTCCCAATCTTGGCCGCCCATGACAGTTACTGTATTTGCCACTTCTTCATCAGTCGCAGGCTCTACACTGGCTTCAATAATAACGTCTTTGTTAGTGTCGATAGCAGTAGACGTGTAAGTTTGACCAATTGGCTTTAAGCTTGAACGAACCACTTCACCAGTGTCAGGCATTTTACGAACAGGCGATGCTAATGAGTAAACCACCAGGTCGATTTCGCCAAGATCTTGCTTGATCAGTTCGATAACTTTCGCTTTAGCTTCATGAGAAAACGCATCGCCATTAATGGTTTTTGCGTACAAACCCGCTTCTTTCGCGTATTTGTCAAATGCAGCGCTGTTGTACCAGCCTGCTGAGCCAGGCTTTTTCTCTGTGCCTGGCTTTTCAAAACAGACGCCGATCGTTGCTGCGCCTGAGCCAAATGCCGCTGCAATACGTGAAGACAAGCCGTAACCTGCTGACGAGCCTAATACTAATACTTTTTTTGGACCGTTGGTGACCGGACCTTTTGCTTTAGTAAATGCAATTTGCTCTGCCACGTTAGCGTCACAGCCAACAGGGTGCGTAGTAGTACAAATAAAGCCACGAATTTTAGGTTTAATGATCATAGTTAACTCTGGTTCGGTTAAAGATAAATTTTCGCGCTAACGATACCTTATTTCCGCCATTGACGAAAATTTTGTTTATTTAACTGGCTCAAAAAGCGAACAATTACCTCGCTATTACCGTAATTTAAACGTTTTGTTAGCAACTTACGCCGTTATCAACGGCGATGGCGATTCAACTGACGTCACATCAATCCCGTAGTCAGCTAATTCAACAGCATCAATTTGCGTATCGGGTAAATACATCTGTGCATAGTCAAGGTAGACGCCAGATCGTAAAAACAATTCAAATAAGTCGCCATCAAGGTGATTATCTTGCACCATAAAGCTCATAATTTTAATCGCTTCACTGAGTGTTTTGGCCTCCTTATAAGGTCTATCTGAAGCAGTTAGGGCCTCAAACACATCGGCAATCATCATCATTCGCGCCGTTAAGGGAAGCTCGCCTGCAGGAATTCTTTTCGGATAACCGGTGCCATCCATTCTCTCGTGATGGCTGGCTGCAATCACTGGCACATCTTTCAAGTTCTGTGGTAAAGCCAATTTAGACAACATCACCGAGGTATAGACAATGTGCGAGTTGATGATAAAACGATCTTCAGCAGTCAGCGTGCCACGTTGAATCGACAGGTTATGTAATTCGCCGCGATCATACATGTATTCAGGCACCGTCATATCAAAACCCCAAGGGTTACCGGGAGCCGTTAACATGGCATCATCTCTTGGCACTAAATGCTCGGCCTTATCGGCCAATAAACGTTCAGTAACAGGTAATGTAGCTGCAGTGCTGGATTTGCGTGACATTTCTTCTTTAGATAGTCCTAAGCGATCATCTAGAGTACGAGTCCAGGTTCGTTGCGCTATCTGTGCCAAGCGCTGAGCATACTCTGGCGACATATATTCACTGCCGATATTGCATTTGGCCACAAAAGCAAACTCTTCATCTAATTGGCTAAGTAGCTCATCTCTTACTTTCGCTAATTCAACTTGTGATTGCCCTGTTGCCACACCTTGCCAATAGTCACAATGGGCTTGTGATTTCAATAATTCAAAACGCATTCTTATTTCATGAATGCGGTTATAAATGGTCTCAAGCTTAGTGGCTTTATCCACCACAAATTCAGGCGTGGTGATTTTGCCGCAGTCATGCAGCCAAGACGCAATATGCAGTTCTTTCCATTGCTCTTGGCTGAGCTCAAAATCTTTATATTGGCCTTTTGTTTCACTGCAAGCGGCATGGGCAAGCATTTGGGTAATTTCAGGTACTCGTGAGCAATGTCCACCAGTATAAGGAGACTTACTATCGATAGCACTGGCAATCAATTCGATAAAGCTGTCCAGTAGTTCTTTTTGTTCGGTTAACAACAATTGACTTTCTATCGCTAAGCCACAATAGCCCGACAGCGCTTCAATAAAACTGGTTTCATGACTGCTCGCTTGATCTGAGCTTTCTATCATTGCCAAAATGCCTAACGGCTCTTGATTACGATTAGTTAATTTAACCCAAGTGATGGCAATATTTTGAATATTGAGCGCTTCTTTAAACAGACCTTCTAGTAAGGATGAGTCTTGACTAAGCTGATGTTGGCTAACCAACACACTGTTGGGTTTTGCCAGAAAACCACTTTTTTGTAAAATTTTATCCGCCTCATCAACGCTGGCCTTAGCGATAATTTTCGATTGCTTGTAGTCACAATCTGGCAATAACGTTTTACTGTGCAGGTAAGTTTGTGTTGCCTTGTCGTAGAGAAAGATCATGCCACCTTGGGCTTTAGTCATCGCAACACTTTCCATCAGCACGCTATTAAGTAACCCATCGAGCGATTGATGGGCAGATAACTTGCTTGATAATTGTTGAAACTGACTAATGGTGTTTTTCATTGATGCCGCGACACTGGCTAGCTCTGAGACCTCACTGACAATGGATTTATCATTGATGGACGTACTGAAATCAAAATTTTTAATATTCTGCAGCTCGATGGTTAATCGTTTAAGTGGACGTGAGATTAGCTGCGAAAAAAACCAAGCAATAGGCAGCGTCAATATAATGATAAAAACAGCAATATAGACGGCATTATTACGAATTTGATGGGCATTTTTTAATAGCGCGCTGGTGGGGGTCAGTACCATCAAATAGTAGTCCCCTTGATTAGAAAAAGTCAGCAATGAAACATTCCCAAGCCAGTTTTCCCCTGCTAAATCGAAGCTGAATTCTTGCTCTTTAATTTCATAGTGTTTGAAAACATAATCTAGCGCGGCATTATTGAGTTCGTTGACATGGATTAATTTGGCTTCATCATTCCCGACTAACAGGCTAGGATCTTGATAAGCGATGACCTGAGCTTGTTTGTCTAAAATAACTAACTCAGAGCCTAAAGGAAGATCTCGATTAACGAGGGAAGCTGATAAAGAAGCCAAGGTAAAATCAACCGCGACCACAGCATGACCATTAGGCGCCTTTAACGCAAAAGTAATACCAAGTAGCTGAGAGCTATTAAAAATATAGGGTTCAGTTATCGTGATCTCATCTTTCGTCATCGCCCCTTGATACCAAGGCCTTAAGCGCGGATCAAAATCATAGCCACGGCCTTCGTCGCCATAAACAAACTGCCCTTGCTCGTTGTAGTATTGATGCCACACTTGCCGCTTACTTTGCTGATGCTCAACGGTCGTGAGCAAATAACTGGCTGTTTGAGCCGCGATAGGCAATGGCTCTTTCTGATGCGGGTGAATTTTGCTTAAATAGTAAAAGTCACCAGTATCGTAACCAGCATAAACAGCGTTCATATCAGGATTAACTTGTATAATCTGCCATAACTGAGCAAAAGTGGTGTGACGCTGCTCTAGCGTTTTCCCCTGCCCCAACTGGCCTTGAGATAATAAGCTTAAAAGCTTTTGCACTTTTTGATAGCTTGACTCAACATTGGTTTCAATTTCACGTTCTGCTCGTTGAAACACCTCTTCTGAAGCTTCAATAATCAACTTGCTGATTTGGGAATAGCTGTACCCCGCAAGGGTGAGCCCACAAACTAAGATTAAACAAACAAATAAGCCTGTGATATGAATGTGCAGCGCGATACCTTGTTTAATTCTCATCATAAATAGACTCATGACTTATTATTGATAAGATAATATTAGTCAATTTTACTAGGGCTAACCGATTATATTTTCTGACTTTAATTGCCCTAATCTAAATTATTTATAGGCCATAAAAAACGGAGGCATTGCCTCCGTTTTTTATGGACTAAGCCGCTTTTACATCAATTTACTTCAGCAACGATTCCATTTCATTGCTGTCAATATGGCGTACATCTTTACCTTTTACAAAGTAGATAATGTACTCGCAAATATTTTTACAACGATCGCCCACTCGTTCCATTGCCCGCGCCGCCCATAGTACTTTTAAGACGTTCGGGATCGAGCGTGGATCTTCCATCATAAATGTCATCAGTTCACGAACAACACTTTCATATTCACGGTTTACTTTAATATCTGAGGCATGAATTTTGATGGCCGCTTCCACATCCATACGAGCAAATGCATCTAATGAATCATGTAGCATTTTCACCACATTGCGACCCATGTGCTCAACACTCACTAATGGCGGCTGGGTTTTATTGGCATTATCAATCACCATATGTGCCACTTGTTTAGCTTCATCACCAATACGCTCTAAATCAGCAATGGTTTTAATAATCGCGATAACTAAGCGCAAATCACTGGCTGCAGGTTGGCGCTTGGCAATAATACGAGTACACTCCTCATCAATCGACACTTCCAATGAGTTAACCTTACGGTCACGCTCTACCACACGCTTGGCGACTTCTTTTTCTTGAGCATGTACAGCATCAATAACGTCGTTCATTTGCTGTTCAACCAAACCACCCATAACCAACACTTGGTTACGCACATTCTCTAATTCAGCATTAAACTGACCCGAGATGTGTTTGTTTAAATTCATGTTATCCATTGTTTGCTCCTCGGGCCTAGCCGTAACGGCCAGTAATGTAATCTTCGGTTTTCTTTAAGCTTGGCGTCGTAAATAAGGTATTAGTATCCGCGTATTCAATTAACTCGCCCATGTACATAAACGCCGTTTGGTCTGAAACGCGCGCGGCTTGTTGCATGTTATGAGTAACAATCACAACGGTGTACTTACTCTTTAGCTCATTAATCAATTCTTCGATAACTAAAGTTGAAATAGGATCAAGTGCAGAAGTTGGCTCATCGAGTAGCAATACTTCTGGCTCAATCGCAATGGCACGAGCAATCACCAAACGTTGCTGCTGACCACCAGATAAACCAAATGCATTATCGTGTAAACGATCTTTCACTTCATCCCACAATGCCGCGCCGCGTAAAGAGCGCTCAACAGCTTCATCTAACGTACGACGGTCTTTTATGCCTTGTAAACGTAGCCCATAAACCACATTCTCGTAAATAGATTTAGGGAACGGGTTCGGACGCTGAAACACCATGCCAACGCGACGGCGTAAAGCCGCAACGTCAACATTGCGATCATAGATATTTGTACCGTGAAGGTCTATTTGGCCTTCGATACGACAAATATCAACCAGATCGTTCATGCGATTAATACAGCGCAATAAGGTTGATTTACCACAGCCAGAAGGACCGATAAAAGCAGTCACTTGGCCCTTAGGTATTTTCATACTGACATCAAACAGCGCTTGTTTGCTGCCATAGTATAAATTCAGATCTTTTATTTCTAGCGCTGTTTGCGCTTCAGTTAAATTAGCCAGGTCTAGCGCTTGGGCATTCGCCGTAGTAGGTGCTACTGAAATCATGTTTGTTACCTTTTATCTGTTCTTTATGACCTGGATTACTGATCCAAGGATCTGAATTTTTCGCGTAAACGGTTGCGGATACTAATCGCTGACATGTTTAAGCCAATGATCACAGTAACCAACAAGAATGCCGTTGCGTATACCAGCGGACGTGCCGCCTCTACGTTCGGACTCTGGAAGCCAACATCATAAATGTGGAAACCTAAGTGCATAAATTTACGCTCTAAATGGAAGTATGGGAAGTTGCCATCAAGAGGTAATGTCGGCGCCATTTTAACCACGCCCACCAGCATTAAAGGTGCAACTTCACCTGCAGCACGTGCTACAGCCAAGATCAACCCTGTCATAATCGCTGGGCTTGCCATTGGCACAATAATGCGCCATAAGGTTTCTGCTTTTGTGGCGCCCAGTGCCAATGAGCCTTGGCGCACTGATGAAGGAATACGAGATAAACCTTCTTCGGTCGATACTATCACTACAGGCAGCGTCAAAATCGCCAACGTCAGGGCTGACCAAATAACACCCGGTGAACCAAAGGTTGGACTTGGCAACGCTTCTGGGTAGAAAATTTGATCTAAACTACCACCAACCATATACACAAAGAAACCAAGGCCAAATACGCCATAAACAATTGAAGGCACACCCGCTAAGTTAATCACCGCAATACGGATCATCTTAGTAATCGGACCTTTTTTAGCATATTCATGCAGATAAATAGCCGCGACCACGCCTAATGGGGTGACGATTACAGCCATTAACATCACCATAAATACGGTGCCGAAGATAGCAGGGAAGACCCCGCCTTCGGTATTTGCTTCACGTGGGTCTGAACTGACAAACTTGGCTAACTGATGAACCCAATGACCAAATTTTGCAAAAAATCCCATGTCATTTGGAAAATGAACATCTAATACTTTTTGCATCGGTAAAGTAACTTGGCGACCATCCATGTCACGCACAATCACCGCATCACGGGAAGCTTGGTCACGAAATGCAAATAGTTCCTTTTCCAGCACCAAGTAGTCATCATGTAAGGCTTGGCGTTGGGCTTCAAAATCAGCTTTAGCAGCCTCATCAAGCTCACCATTAAGCGCTAAGCCACGCTCTTTTAAGCGTAAACGCTCAAGCTCGTAGTTAATGCTACCAATAGGGCCATGTTGCAAATCATCGGCTTGCTGATTCAGCGCGATAGCACGCTCCATCCGCTTGATTAACTCAGCGCGTTTGTCCGTGGCATTAACAGCTTCACCAGCTTCAAGTAAACCTTCAACATAACCATAAAAATTACCGTTGGTTGAACGTTCAAATACGGCAATATCTTGTGGCGCCGTTTTAGTTTTAATTTGCGTTTCCATTATCCAACGGAAGTCCAAATCAACGTATTCACGGTTACCGGTTTTAAGTAGGTAACGTGTGATGACTTCATCATGTTGCTCTGGTAGCTTCACGCCTGACGATAAAACACGCTCGGCGCTGACCTTTTCCGAGTCGTATAACTCACCGATCACTGTGTGACGCTGGCCATTTAGCTCTTCTAGGTCAAATTCATAGACGGTGCTTGGCCAAAAAAAGCTAAGTCCACGCCAAGCAATCAGAACCAGTAAACCCACTACAGCCACTAAGCTAATAGAGACGGCGCCTCCGGTCATCCAGATCCATGGCGCACCCGATTTAAACCAATTTCTCATCTTAATCTCTCAGTTACAGGCTAGAGTACTTTTCACGTAAACGCTGGCGCACAAACTCGGCGACAGTGTTAAAACAAAAAGTGAAAACAAATAATACGAAAGCAGCTAGGAACAACACTCGATAATGAGAGCTACCTACTTCCGATTCAGGCATTTCTACCGCGATGTTAGCCGCTAAAGTTCGCATACCTTGGAAGATACTCCAGTCCATTAATGGCGTGTTACCCGTTGCCATCAATACAATCATGGTTTCGCCAACTGCGCGACCAAGACCCATCATGACAGCAGAGAAAATACCTGGACTAGCAGTCAAAATAACCACGCGAACTAAGGTTTGCCAGCTGGTCGCCCCTAAAGCAAGTGAACCATTGGTCAAGTGTTTCGGCACACTAAATACCGCATCTTCTGCAATGGAGTAAATAGTTGGAATAACCGCAAAGCCCATCGCAATCCCCACCACTAATGAGTTACGTTGGTCAAAATCAATGCCTAATTCATTAGTAAGAAACTTACGCGCATCGCCTCCAAACAACCAATATTCAACTGGCGTGCTCAAGGCAAACGCGGCATAACCAACGAGGATAACCACAGGAATTAATATGAGTGAATGCGCACCTTCAGGCGTTGCTTGTTTAATTGATTTTGGCAAGTTATGCCAAATAAACGCAGCCAGCAGCACACCAATAGGCAAACCAATAATCAGCATCACAATACCAGGCAGGTTTTCTTCAACAATCGGCGCTAGCCATAAGCCAGCTAAGAAACCGAGAATAACCGTAGGTAATGCTTCCATCAGCTCAACGGTGGGTTTCACTATTGAGCGTACAGGCGCAGACATAAAGTAAGCGGTATAAATCGCGCCAGCTAATGCAATTGGCACGGCAAATAACATCGCGTAAAAAGCCGCTTTAATGGTACCAAATGAAATCGGCACTAAGCTTAATTTAGGCTCAAATTCATCACTGGCAGAGGTTGACTGCCAAACATAATCCGGCTCAGGATAACCTTCGTACCACACCTCTTGCCATAATGCTGACCAAGTCACCTCTGGGTGCTCATTATCAAGATGATAAAGGCTCAAAAGACCTGGCTCTTCAACTAAAATAGCATTTGCTCGCGGTGAAATAGCAACGGCTTCTAATGGCTTGTCTGACAATTTTTCAGAAAGTAAGCGTGTATTACCTGTGGTATGGAAAATACCTAGGTAACCCTCATCATCAAGTGTAAGAAAACCTTTGCGGAAGAACTCAGGAGCGATATCAATAATGCCTGCTTCGGCCTTAAACTCACGAATTAACGTTAATTTACGACTGCCATCTTTAACGACTTCAAACCACTGCGATATGTCACCATTGTCATTACCAACAATCAATGAACTCGCACCGGTTAACAGACGAACTTTTGTTACGTTAGCACCCGGTGAATTAATATCCATCATGGTAGTGAGATGAACATCGTCAACATCTGAAATATCATAGATAGCCAAACGATTGCCGCTGCGTAGATATAAGTTACGAAGGTTTGGCAACAGCAGTATTTGATCAACTTTAGCGGGAGCATCCGGCAACACAGTGCTAACAGGCGTCCAAGTGACCTCTTCGGTCATCATGTTTTGCTCAGCCGTTAGAGCCATAAACACAGCGCGACCATCGGCCATAACAGCAGCAATACCAGCTTGTTCGTCGGACATTTCAAATGCTAAGTGCTTAATCGCACCGCCAGACTCATCTATCGTTAGATGTGACTCACCTAATGGGTAAGAGACCGAAGGCTCAATTAAGCGCTGATCGTTTGGGTATGAAACCTCAAAATCTGGATGAATAATTTGAATGGTGCCATCGTCAAAGCCGTATACCATCATCCCTTTCGATGGAATGGTTTGGCTAAACGCAGTCACCTTACCCGCTAATTGCTTTTGCAAGATAACCGAGCCTGACGACTCGCCCTGTAGCGAAATAAATTCAACTAGGCCCCCATCCGTCATGCGATAGGCGATTTCATTTTGCTCTTCCATGCCCAAGGCCAATGTTTTTCCTTGGCTTTGCACCTTTAACGTGGTCTGTTTTTCGATGTCAGCACTTTCAAAAATTGGCTGCACAACGTAAAGAAGGTAAACAAAAATCAACAGTAAGGCAGTCAACACTAAAACAGCGCCAGTGGTAACCCCATACTTTGCTAATTTATCTGTTACCAACCGCTTGCGACTCCCAGCAAGCGACAGGGAAAATTCCTCTGCCATTGGTATCCTCTGAATGGTATTTAAACTGTGGGCATTATATTTCTCAATGATGACAGTTTTGTTACATGGGACGAAATGATTTAGCTAAAACGATAAAAGCGGAAGAAACATGAGAAAGGAGTAAAAAACATCAATTACCGACAAATACATCAATTACCTTGATAAAGTGTCAAGTATTGACGACAGCTGGATAAAGTTACATTTTTATGTCATTTAAAAGGCCAAATTTACATTAAATATTTATGACAACATTAATAAAAGTGTCACATTCTAGTTCTATGCTTAAGATACGTTATTCTGTCATTAAAAATTCATCCATGTAATGGATTTTGTGCTAGTAGTCGCAAGCAAATAAAACTGTAGATTGAATATAATAACGATGATTAATTAAGTTTGTTAGCTTCAGGGGGTCGAGAGTGAGTTTGGATAAGCTGTTTGTAGAAAAGGAATTAAGTTGGCTATCGTTCAATGAGCGCGTATTACAAGAAGCCATGGACAAAACAGTTCCTATCGTTGAAAGAGTTCGCTTTCTAGGTATCTTTTCAAACAATTTAGATGAGTTTTTTAAGGTGCGAGTGGCCGATGTCAAGCGCCGCATCATCATTAATGAAGCACAAGGCGGTGACGAAGGAGCGAAGCATCTACTCACAAAGATTCAAAACAAAGTTCTCAAGCTGCAACAAGATTTTGATAATACTTATAAAGACTTAATTTTGGCATTAGCTCGACACAATATCTTTTTAGTCAGCGAGAGCCAACTTTCGGAAAATCAACAAAGCTGGATAAGAAGCTATTTCAAAGACAAATTACTGCGCCACCTAGCCCCTATAGAGTTAACCAAAAGCATCGACTTAGTAGATTTCCTTAAAGATGAATACACTTATCTCGCGATTGAGATTCGTAAAGGCGATGATACCAAGTATTCATTAGTTGAAGTGCCAACTAATGATTTACCACGCTTTATCCAATTACCGAGTGAACAAACTAAGCGTAAAAAATCACTCATTCTGCTCGATAACATTATCCGCTTTTGCATTGAAGACTTATTTAAAGGTTTTTACGAGTTTGATAGCCTCAACTCTTACTCAATCAAAATGACCCGCGATGCTGAATATAATATGCAGGGTATGGTAGAGCATGGTTTGTTAGAGCAAATGTCGGAAGGTTTAAAACAGCGTTTAACAAATGAACCGTTACGATTTGTTTATGACCGCGAAATGCCTCTACACATGGTTGATTTTATTAAAGATAAATTACACATATCCTCTCATGATAGTGTCATACCTGGCGGCCGTTACCATAACTTTAAAGATTTTATTGGCTTTCCAAATGTCGGCCGAGCTTACCTTGAAAACCCAAGTTTACCGGCACTTTCTTGTCATCAAATAGAAAAATGCGATACGGTTTTTGACGCCATTTCCGAACGAGACATTCTACTCTACTATCCGTTTCATAAGTTCCGCTACGTGACGGAACTGATCCGCCAAGCCGCACTCGATCCCAAAGTCAGTACCATAAAGATCAACCTCTATCGTGTGGCAAAAAAATCACGCGTCGTGAGCTCACTGATTGACGCCGTTAACAACGGTAAAAAAGTAACCGTCGTAATAGAACTTCAAGCGCGCTTTGATGAGGCGGCCAACATCAAATGGTCAAAACGCTTAACCCAAGCGGGCGTGAAAGTGGTGTTTGGTGTTCCTACTTTAAAGATCCACTCAAAGCTTTGTCTTATTACTCGTTTAGAAGACGAGCAGTGGGTAAAGTATGCTCATTTAGGCACAGGTAACTTTAACGAAAAAACCGCACAAATTTACACTGACTTCGCCCTACTCACTAAGAATCAAGAGTTAGCACAAGAGGTAGAGGGCGTATTCGACTTCATTGAGCATCCGTATCGTCGTACTAAGTTTAATCATTTATTAGTGTCGCCAATCAACTGTCGACGCTACCTTTACCGCATGATAGATGCAGAAATAGCGAGTGCGAAACAAAACAAGCCGGCAGCAATTACGGTTAAGGTAAATAACTTAGTCGACAAAGGGGTGGTTAACCGCCTTTATGCTGCCAGCAGTGCAGGGGTTAACATTCGCATGATCATTCGTGGTATGTGTGCCTTAGTACCAGGCGTGGCAGGCATTAGTGAAAACATTGAAGTAATTAGTATTGTCGACCGCTTTTTAGAGCACCCTCGAGCGTTTATTTTTCACAATAATGGTGATGAAAAAATATATATCTCTTCTGCCGATTGGATGACACGTAATATTGATAACCGCATCGAGGTGGGCTGCCCTATCTATGACCCTGAACTCAAAGCCATGATCAAGCACAGTATCGAGTTACAATTTAAGGACACCACTAAAGCTCGCGTTATTGATAAAGAGCAAAGCAATGAGTATGTACAACGCGGTAACCGCCGTAAAATACGTTCTCAAATAAGTACTTATGAATACTTGAAAAGACGTGAACAACAATTGGTACAGAAAAACCAAGAGGAAATCGAGTTACAAGCAGCTTTGGAACCTGAAAAGCCGATATTAGAAACTAAACCACAGAGCATCGCAAGCAGCGTTAATTCAAAGCAACTTGAGCAAGTATAAGTAACGTGGGCTCGAGTCTAACTCAGCCCTTTTTATTTTTTATTAGATTTTGGATATTTTGGATTATCGCCTTTCTTGTGGGACCTTCGCGTATGTATTTTGTGAGTAAAGGCTAAACCAACACCGTTTCATTTTTGTTGCTACCAAGCGAGTAATCAAGCCATATTCTATGGTCGAACTTTAGTTAGAAATAACATTATAATCACCTATAATTGATATTTAAGGTGTAGTCTTGTGACGAGGTTACTTTAATTGTGCACCCAAACGACCTTGATATATTTGATTTCAGAGACGTTGATACCAAGTATTGATCGTCGGTAATAGCTTTCTCTTTTATCGAGATCAAGCGCAGCTAAGGTTGAAAACAGAGCTGTACTCTGAGATGAGCACCTTCAAGTTGACTGGGTAGTAAAACATTATGCGATGATTTGAAGCTATTGCCTGCCGCTGTTTGAGCTGTTCACTGGCAGTCTAACTCTTATTGTTAGATAAATTATTTTATGAAAGGAATAACAAAATATGTACTCAAAACTTAAAGCTGGTTTGCTTGTTGCCGGGCTGGTGGTGGCTGGGTTAGCGCAAGCTACTGATGCTCTCCCCTCTTGGAATGAGGGTGATACCAAAAAGTCTATTATCGAATTTGTGACGAAAACAAGCGATGCCGCATCATCAAGTTACATCCCAGAGTCTGAACGTATCGCGGTGTTTGATAATGACGGTACTTTATGGGCAGAAAAGCCGGTTTACTTCCAATTGTACTTTGCACTTGATCAGCTTAAGTTAATGGCCCCAGAGCATCCAGAATGGAAAACGAAACAACCTTACGCAGATCTATTAGCAGGTAAAATCCCTAAAGATTTAACTGAAAAAGATCTGGTAGAGCTGGTAATGACAACACATGCCAATATGAGCAGTGCCGAGTTTCGTAACAAAGTTCAAGATTGGGCTGCGACAGCAAAACACCCTAAAACCAATCAGTTATTTACCGACATGGTTTACCAGCCAATGCTTGAGTTACTAACTTACCTACGTGAACATGGCTATAGTACTTATATTGTTTCAGGTGGTGGCGTTGACTTTATGCGTGCTTGGGCACCTTCTGTCTACGGCATACCGGATGAGCAAATTATTGGTAGTCGAATTGAGCTTGAATACAAAGTAATTGATGGTAAGCCGCAAATATTGCGCGCACCTAAACTGTTTTTCAATAACGATAAAGGAGGAAAACCAGTAGGGATTCAGCAAGTTATTGGCAAGCAACCAATCATGGCTTTTGGTAATTCTGATGGTGATCAGGCTATGATCCAATGGACAACATCGGGAACTGGCCCTCGTTTTGGCTTACTTGTGCACCATACTGATGCTAAGCGGGAATGGGCTTACGATAAGGATTCTAAAGTTGGTCACTTAGATAGCGCATTAACGATGGCTCATGAGCAAGGTTGGACAATTGCAGATATGAAAAATGATTGGTTAACTATTTTTAAATGGGAAGCCACTGGTCAGGCAGCTAAAGAATAACACTTTCTATACGTACAGCTGATTGAAATAAACAACGCGAGTGGCTATCCATTCGCGTTTTTTATTACTGCCTACTTTGTTGTCTCGTAATGCGTTTGCCATAACGGGATCCGATAGTTTCTTGTTCCCAATTCAATCAAGAATCTTAACTAACCTTTTTAGAGAAGTGATTATTTATTTCGTGATTTGTAGCTATTTTGCTTTAATAAATAGACATCAAATTTAAGTTCACACAAACCAGCTCCCATAACTCACCAACAAAAAAACAATAACTAACAAAAGGTTAATAAAAAACAAACACTAATTCATAACTGTTTTAGATCAAATACGCTGTTAATTTTCAGCAAATACCTTCAAAATGACGCCCGTTCAAAAACGGAGCGCGATCACATTGAAATATTTCTGTCACATTTCTCTGCTTAAATCCGCTCGTCGAAAAACTGAAATATCACCCAATAGGTTGTGATAGGAAGCAAAAAAATGAATATGAATCAGGGAAAGCAAGTCACACAAAACATCTTAAATTGGCTTGCAGTTGTTGTACTGGTCTATGCCATGTTAGTGGCCGTAAGCACTGTGGGCAGTGGCTTCAAAATTGTTTCAGGCGGAGCCAGTGGCGCAGAGCAAATATTCCAATTTGCCAGTAATCCATTTATAGCGTTAATACTCGGTACCTTAGCCACTGCTTTAGTACAATCTTCCTCTACTGTCACCGCTGTTATTGTCGGCTTAGTGGCAGGCGGTCTTCCTATCTCTATCGCTATTCCTATGGTGATGGGTGCCAACATGGGAACCACCATTACCAACACCATCGTTTCCATTGGTCACGTCCGCCAAAAAGAAGACTTTAAGCGCGCTTTTAGTGCTGCGACAGTACATGACTTTTTTAACCTACTAGCAGTCGCTATTTTCTTACCCCTTGAGCTAATGTTTGGCTTGTTAGAAAAGTTGGCTGCCGCAGCGGCTCACCTGCTCGTTGGAAGCTCAGATGTATCAATGAAAGGCCTTGATTTTATGAAGCCTTTAACTAAACCTGCAGTAAGTCTGGTCAAGGATGTTTGGGCATTTTTACCGAGTAACTGGACGGGTATCGCCATGGTTATCACCGGCATCATTATTATTCTGTTTGCCGTGACTTACTTAGGTAAAGTGCTTAAGCGAGTACTGGTTGGTCGAGCGAAGAACGTGCTGCACAGTGCCATAGGTAAAGGCCCTGTAACGGGAATTTGCTCTGGCGCATTGGTCACTGTAATGGTGCAATCTTCATCTACCACCACCAGTTTGATGATCCCATTAGCGGGTTCAGGTATGTTTACGACAAAGCAAATTTACCCATTTACCTTAGGTGCAAACATTGGTACCACCATTACCGCATTACTGGCCGCAACAGCGATTACGGGCAGTGCCGCCGAGGTAGCATTAACCATTGCTTTAGTACACTTTTTGTTTAACTTGTTAGCTGTGGCCTTGATTTATGGCTTGCCATTTTTACGCGACTTACCCATTAAGGCGGCAGAGCGCCTTGCAGAGGTAGGCTCTCAAAACAAACTACTGGCCTTTAGTTACGTCGTCGGCACTTTCTTTGTTATCCCCGGCTTAATGTTAGTGGCGGTTCGCTAATTAGCCCAGTTTTAACGACTTGCATTAACTCACGCCGCATTGACTTGCGGCGTTTTACTATCAACACACCATGCCCATCTAAACACGACAACTAAATTAACAATTAGCTTCACTCTTAACAGTACTCCTCTCTATTGATAAACCCATAGCCAACAGCACTTAAAACGAAATTGATCTAAATCAATGTCTGATTAGATTTCTCTCTCTCGCTATCAAAGCGGCTTACTTCGTTAATAAATTACCAGTAACATTTGCGCCCCCTAAACCATGTGGTGGTTTAGCCTGACTTGAGATCAGACAAGAGAGATTAATAATGTTTAAACCTGAACTGCTTTCCCCTGCTGGAACCCTAAAAAACATGCGCTACGCCTTTGCTTATGGCGCAGACGCCGTTTACGCGGGTCAGCCACGTTACTCACTACGTGTACGTAACAACGAATTTAATCATGAAAACCTTCAAATAGGCATTAATGAAGCCCACGCCTTAGGTAAGAAGTTTTATGTGGTGTGTAATATTCAGCCCCACAACTCAAAGTTAAAAACCTTTATTCGTGATATGAAGCCAGTGGTTGATATGGGGCCTGATGCGTTAATTATGTCTGATCCCGGCCTTATCATGATGGTACGTGAACACTTTCCGCAAATGCCTATTCACCTATCGGTGCAAGCCAATGCGGTTAACTGGGCAACGGTGAAATTTTGGCAGCAACAAGGGGTTGAACGCGTTATTCTGTCACGTGAGTTATCCCTAGAAGAAATTGAAGATATCCGCGAGCACGCACCAGAAATGGAGCTTGAAGTGTTTGTGCATGGCGCATTGTGCATGGCTTATTCAGGGCGCTGCCTGCTCTCTGGCTACATCAACAAACGCGATCCTAACCAAGGCACCTGCACCAATTCTTGCCGTTGGAAATACGACACTCATGAAGCCAAAGAAAACGAAGTAGGCGATATTGTCGCGGTACAACCAGAAATCTACACACCAGAAAAAGTCGCGCCAACATTAGGGGAAGGTCAGCCAACGGATCAAGTCGTGCTGCTACAAGAGCAAGGCCGTCCAGGTGAATACATGCCAGCGTTTGAAGATGAACACGGCACATACATTATGAATTCAAAAGATTTACGCGCCATTGAGCATGTTGAGCGTTTAACGCAAATGGGCGTGCACTCATTAAAAATAGAAGGTCGCACTAAAAGTTTCTATTACTGCGCCCGCACCGCGCAAATTTATAAGCAAGCCATTGATGATGCCGTAGCGGGTCGCCCGTTTGATCAAAACTTGAAAGGCACCTTAGAAAGCTTGGCTCACCGCGGTTACACTGAAGGCTTCTTACGCCGCCATAACCACAGCGAATATCAAAACTACGACTATGGCTACTCTGTTAGTACCCATCAACAATTTGTCGGTGAAATCACTGGCCGCCATGCCGAAACAGGCTTAGTTGAAGTGACCGTGAAAAATAAGTTTTTGTTGGGTGACAGCATGGAATTAATGACGCCCAAAGGCAATATCACTTTCACGTTAGAACAAATGCAAAACCGCAAAGGAGAAGCCATTGATGACGCCAAAGGCTCAGGCCATATTGTTTACATTCCATTACCAAGTGATATCGAGCTAGAATTTGCATTACTGATGAGAAATTTGCCTGAAGATGCAGATACCCGCAACCCGCATCAAGCTAAGTCAGCTTAACGGATTGACCATTAAAGGTAGCGTGGAAGCTGGAGGTTAGAGACCTTCGGCTACCCATTGGCCTATTTTTCAACTTACTTTGCGAGAACAAAATTGCCCCTGCGACCATTGCAGCTATATCAGCTATATCAGCTATATCAGCTATAACAACAATACCTTGATTGCTTGGTTATATGCTACTACTCGTATGCTTTTAGCGTGTCAAAAATCTCCTTTGACAGAGCTCTAAATAAACCGTGAATAGACTCTGATAGTTTCTCAGGATTTTCGAAATCAGGATCAGCAAGCATTACAATTTCAAAAATTGACCATTCTGGCATTGACTCTTCGTTCAGCCATTGCACCCCCTTCAACTTCTCCCAGTAACCTTTTTGAACATCCTTTGTTTGCCCCAGCAGCCAAATTTCAAAGCAAACCTTTTGATGATTAAGTACAAGAGCCAGTTTAAGCTTGTTCTTTTTAAGATAATCATTTTGCAAATAAAAGTAAGTAAAATCGATATAACCATTGTTCTGGTCAACCAAAACTGGACACCTTTAGTTGAGAATTTTCAAACTCCACTGGTGACAGATCACCATTGGCT
>NZ_JAUOPX010000052.1:0-30458 GCF_030547455.1 Motilimonas sp. 1_MG-2023
GCCAATGGTGATCTGTCACCAGTGGAGTTTGAAAATTCTCAACTAAAGGTGTCCAGTTTTGGTTGACCAGAACAATATTTGATCGTCTAAACCAACATCATGATAGTAAACGCGGTACTTATCTTTAACATTACCGCAGTCTAGTGGCGTTAAGGTATGTAAATCCGCATCAGAGATAATTTTAAGTACAGCGCCTGAGATAACAACAAAAGCACGCAAATTATCTCTAACTATTATTCCGCCTTCAAATATCTTAAAGCTGGAAACATCGACATCTATTACTCTGAGTTTGTTGTCATAAATAGCGTAAACATTGGATTTATCTTTAGCAAACAACCAATGATCAACAAGAAAATGAAAGGTTGCTAAATCGACTTCTGGAATGCAGCTGGCACCGACATACAGTACCCCCTGACAATGGCCAAATATACTCTGATTCTGCAGATACATGACTGAAAAGAAATCTGGTTTTGCATTTTCAAGGACTTGACCTTCAAAATAAACTCGCTGCCGATCACACCAATAACCATTTCCTGACTCGGATAAACACCTAAATGAACGAGGTTCAGCACCTAATACTGTTTCACCTTTGAAAAAAATATCAACGCCATCAGTCCCATAACCAGATAGGTTATTTTCACCTTCCACATCTAACGATCTAAAGTTATAAGCAATAGCGGGGATTGATCTACCATCATAGTAAATCCAATCTAGACATCTCAAATACCGGCCACTAGAAGCAATATCAATATATGCGCCAGTGTGGAACAGAAAGTACGAGGAGAGCCAAGGAACAGTCATTAACATGATGAAATAATAAATATAATGATACGGTAAAGGCAAACCAGCACTTCCATGCATCAGAGTCTGAAATAGAAGCCCGCCAGCAAGTTGGCAACAGCAATGTAAAGTATGCCAACATCCAGATCGTAAGCGAAACATATATCAAGAAAATGAAAAATTCAGGTAGTGACAACACACCTGCGATGATCATTAATCCAATCCAAAGGTTTTTTTACACCGCTCTGATTGCTCATACTTATCCCTTATTTAAGAGGCGTTCAAATACACCAATAAAGCCAATCCCTAACGCATAAGCCACCAAGTCCAGCCAATCAAATGTTGCGCCAATGATGATCCGCGCGGCTTGGTGGTCTTGTAGCCCGAGTAAATTGATGAATTGAAAGTACTGCAAAGCCTCAAGAGAGCAAGCAAATGCTAAAACAAATATCGCGATGCTTTTTTTGGAGCAAGATAAGCAAGCCACCAAAAGTAAATACAGCCAAATAACGACTAACACATCGCCAAGGAATGGCCGAATAAATGAGTCACGAATAAATAGGGCGATAACAATTAAGGTCAGCAATAGTATAAGACTGCAGACAAAATAACGGGCGTTGAATCTAAACAAAATAATAGCTCTGTAACGCGAAGAGCACCGGATAAGCAAAATGCGTAATCACGAAAATTCGGTCATGAATAATTAGCGTCGCAGTATAAATCAAATAAAAATAAAAAAGGAGCCATTTGGCTCCTTTTGCATATTGAGGTTACGTTTAACTTACAAACCTGAAATGTACTCTTCCATATCGGTTTTTAAGTTATCTGATTGCGTACCAAAAATAGCTTGGACACCGTCACCTGCTACAACCACACCTTTTGCGCCTAGCTCTTTAAGGCGGTCTTTGTTAACCGCATCAACACTTTTTACGCTGATTCTTAAGCGCGTAATGCATGCGTCTAGGTTGGTGATGTTCTCTTTACCACCAAAGGCAGCGACTAGCTCTTTAGACATTTCAGAACTTTCTACCGCGGCGCTTGTGTCTGCTACATCATCTTCACGACCAGGTGTTTTTAGATCGAGTTTAACAATAGCGACCCGGAAGATAACGTAATAAAGCGCGGCATAGCACATACCCAATAATGGGAACATCCAGCCTTTATTTGAGTTAGCGAATAGCACCACAAAGTCGATTAGACCGTGTGAAAAAGAGGTACCGTGTACCATGCCTAACATATTGGTTAATACAAATGCAGAGCCTGCCAATACAGCGTGGATTGCATAAAGCACAGGCGCTACGAATAAGAAAGCAAATTCGATAGGCTCAGTAATACCTGTTAGAAAGGAGGTAAGCGCAGCGGAGACCATAATGCCACCCACTTTTGCTCGGTTTTCAGGTTTTGCTGTGTGCCAAATGGCAATCGCCGCTGCAGGCAGACCATACATTTTGAACATGAAACCACCCGCTAATTGACCAAAGCCATTGCCGGCAGCACGAGATGCGTCATCCGCTACTTGATAACAGGTTAAGATACCGTTACGCACAGCGCCAGAAGAGTCGAGACATTGACCCGCTTCGAAGAAGAACGGCACGTTCCAGATGTGGTGTAAGCCGAATGGAATCAAACTACGCTCAACCACACCATAGATACCAAAAGCAACGGTTGGGTTTTGATTAGCAGCCCAGTGTGAGAAAGTAGCAATCACGCCACCAATTGGTGGCCACACAACAGAAAGTACAACACCCAATACGATGGCAAGGAAACCTGTGATAATGGGCACTGCGCGCTTACCAGCAAAGAAACCAAGGTAATCAGGTAACTGGATACGGTAGTAACGATTAAATGCCCACGCCGCTAATGACCCCGCTAAAATACCGCCAAGTACACCCGTCTCATAGTTTTTACTAATCGCCGCCTTAAGCGTGGCTAAATCGGCTTCCGATAACACTTGGCCCGCCGCCTTGGCTGCCTCTACCGCTGAGTTAAAGTCTAACCCCGCCATGACACTTAATGTTGCCTTCATAATGCCGAAACCAACGATAGCAGCCAATGCAGCAACACCGTCGTTTTTAGTGAAGCCTAACGCCACACCTACAGCAAATAACAAGGCCATTTGACCAAATACTGAGTCACCCGCGTTCATCATTAGCTGGGAAACAAGATCTGGAAGGAAACTAAACTTGGCGGCACCCACCCCAAGTAGGATACCTGCAACAGGTAACACTGATACTGGTAGCATCAGTGATTTACCCACTTTTTGCAGATTTGCAAACAGTGCTTTAAACATATCAACTCTCCTCGATTTAAAATTTCACCGGACTTTGCCGCCATATAACATGGCCCCAGCGCATGAGTTAATTAAAGCACAGGATTGAGGAATGGAAACTTGTTACAGTTCAAAAACTTACCCCTTGCAATGTAACAAAGAGTAACAATTAAAAGCCTTTAAAAACAATTAGTTGAATTGAGCAGGGCGATAAAACAAGGAACTTAGTTACCAAGTAGGAACACAGGTCACCAACGGTAACGCTTATTTAAGTCAAATATACTGAATTCAAGTTAAATAAGCGCAGATATCATACGGAAAAGCGGTCAATACCACATGTTTTTAGCACGCGTTCAAAATCAGCAGGCAAGGGGGCATCAATAACAGTGGCGTGCTGCGTTATCGGGTGAGTTAATGCTAACTGCGCAGCATGTAGCAATAGGCGGTGGTTATTAAGCTGCTGCTTAGAGAACGCATTCTGTTTGCCATCACCATGACTGGTGTCACCTATAATGGGGTGGCGCAAATGGGCTAGGTGTCGCCTTAATTGGTGTTTACGCCCTGTTTTTGGCATAAGTTGCATCAAACTAAAACGTGCGGTGGCGTAGCGACCGACTGCAAACGGCAATTCAACTTGCTGTAAACATTGATATTGCGTTACCGCCTCTTTGAACGTTGCAGCTTGGCTAGCATGCTTATCTGCTATTTTGTCTAATTCTTCTTTTAATGGGTAATCAAGTTCACCATCGCCACACCAACCACGCACTAGGGCATAATACATTTTTGTTGGTGCGCGCTCAGCAAACTGTTCGCTCATCAGCCTAGCCACGTCAGAGCTTAGTGCAAACAACAGTACGCCCGAAGTAGGACGATCAAGGCGGTGAATGGGATAGACATATTGGCCAAGTTGGTCGCGTAGCATTTGCATGGCAAATTGGGTGGCGCCTTTGTCCAGCCAGCTGCGGTGAACCAATAACCCTGATGGCTTATTAATGGCAACTAAATACTCATCTTGATAAACAATGTCCAGTAATGAGACGGGCTCATCTTGAGTTAAGAGTGTATCTATTTGGCTAATGATCCGCATCACCTCATCGGTGGGTTTAGTTTCTAATTTAAATGCTTCTTCTGCCATTGGCAGCACAGCAATCTTACTTGGCAACGGCATTTGTTGCTCTGCCATCAAGGACAATTTGGGGTGAAACACAAACTGTAACCATTGCGCAAAGGTTAACGTATCAACACAAAACGGCGCTTGACTGGCAAGGGCCTCATCGCTTGGTATGTCAGCTTGCCACAACTGGGCTTGCTGCATCGATTGTTTAAGTTGTGCCAATAAGGGTAACAAAGATAAGGCTTGACTCATGATGTCCTTGGATTATCTGTGGTAAATTTGCCGAGAATATACCATCTGAAGCGCTTAGGCCCTATAATCCATAGCCAATTTATTTGCTCACTTGATGTTTGGTTGTACTGATTATGAATATTCACTCGCTTACTGATTTTCTCGATAAAGCCCAATGCCAATTTAGAATTTATGATCTTGGTAGAAAAGTAACAAAAATCAGTGCCAGTGATTTCAAAAAAGTAGAGTTGAACCAAGTTCCCTACCCTTACCCATTGCAACAACATGCGTGGGTTGCCGTGGTATTTTGGCAGGTGAATAACCCACAGCATTATATTTGGTTTTTGAAACTGCCTTTGGACGAGCGCGGCTTACTGTTAGCCGGCCCACAAACGCACTTTATTCAACTGGTGGTTGAAGCCCTTGGCGCCAGCTTAGAAAAGCAACCCGATGAAAAACAGCAAGAGCGCCTTGCTAACAACCCTTACACTTTTAAACCGGCTGAGCATAAAACGGCGGTGTTTCATGCCAAATTAAATCTTGATCTAGTGCGCCCTGCTTCTCGTTACTATGAGCAGGCACATGCTTATTTCAGTGGCCAACTCGATTGGCAACAATGGCAACAGTTAGGTATGCAAGGGATCGCTGACGTTGCGGTGCGCTTAAAGCAGGATGATAATGAAACACATATTGGCAACGCATTAACTCGGCTACCAGACACCCCCTTGTGTATTTTACTTGAAGCATTAGAGCACCAAAATATGAGCACTCAACTTACTGAAAAATTAGTTGAGCTGGCTCAGGCCAAACTAGCTGACAAGCCGCAAGTCGCCACTTTGGCACTGCGCGCCATATCATCAAGTAAAGCCAAAGGTTTGCGCCAAATGCTACTCAAGCAGCAGCTAGCTTCTAGTTTAGGGCAAGACCCACAATGGTTTATCGCAGTTGCCGCCCGTTGTTGGCAAGACTTAGTCGAACCCGATTTTTTAGCACAATACCTTGAACAGTTGGCGGTCATCGATCATGGTCAACTGTTTGTGCAGTTATTTGCAGATCTTGTGGCACAACCTGAATTACGTCATTTACTGTTAGGAAAAATTCGTGAGCCAGAGCGAAGCCCTGCACTCAATCACGCCATTGGGCTTTTGTTTGGCTAATTGATGCCAGAACTTTTGAATAATAATTTGGAACTAATGAATGTCTGATTTATTTTGGCTTTTTGCTATTTTCGCCATCTGTATCTGGTTTTGGCAGCAACGTAAACAAAACGAGCGAGCTCAAGAGCTGATTGAGCAACGTTGCCAGCAGCTTGAACTGCAATTGGTCTCTGTCGCCCGTGATAACATTTGTTTTAAACTGGGTGAGCACTTTTTGGAACAAACTTTTGTGTTTGAATTTAGCAGTGACAGTGAAAACTGCTATCAAGGTTACCTACGGTTAAGTGGCCAACATAAATATCACTTTGATATCCCGCCATACCGCATGATTTAGTCGGTAGTTTAAACCGTTATATCCCTTCAAGACTATGCACCTAACGCCTTTGTTATCGAGTTAAAGGAGTGAAGGTGCAAAGCCCTCCAGCCAGACTATACTTGAACAAATGAGCCGCAGTATGGAGGTCCCAATGGACTACTCAGCGCACAACGTTTCGAGCCTATTTGCCCAACTAGGCTTAAAAAATGACGAAGTTAGCATTCAGCGTTTTACCCACCAGCATAAGCTAGACAATATGACGTTATTGGCAGATGCCCCCTTTTGGAATAGCACCCAAGCAGAGTTTTTGCGCGAACAAATTTGGCAAGATTCAGATTGGGCAGAAGTAATCGATCAGTTAGATTTAATGTTAAGAAGGTAAAAATATCGTACTATACGATCTTTCTCTCGAGCCCAGAACAAATCATGGAAGACGCAATAAGAGCCGCACAGCAAATCGCTAAAACGGGTAAAACGCCCAGTGTAGGATTAGTAAAAGCCAAACTGCCGAAAGGCTATCCTTTACCTAAAATTATTGGCGCCTTAAAAGTTTGGCAAGACCATCCTGAAATCACTGATTCATCGCCCAATAAACCCGTCACGCAGGCAGCCGTTGAAGATGACTTAGATAAGCGTATTCAACAGCAGATTACTGCTGCAGTTGCTTTACTTAATCAAGACATTGCTGAGCTGCGCAGTGAAATAGAAAAACTCAAACAAAATTCATAATCATGTATATCAATGACGTAATCTTCGAGTGCTATCAAGACACGACTTTTGATCAAGTTGAGCGCAGCATTAACCAATATTTAGATGCATTACGCTATCAAGGTCAGATCCTTGGTCGTGAGTTTCCGATTGCAATCAAAGACGGCTACTTTCAACTGCGCTTGGTAACGCCAGAGCCAAATAGCTTACACGGCTCTTTTTTAAGCCCGCAAGGCAAAAAAGCCATTGAAGGCTTAAAACAAGCAGGCTTATTAAGCCCCAAAATAAAGCTCGTTGGTGAAGACCTTAACTCACAGGCCAGTGCTGATACTCAACCACCTTGGCAAATTCTTTATACTACCTATGTGCATACTTGTTCACCCTTACGCAGTGGTTTAGATTTATCCCCCATTCCGCTCTATCAAATCCCAACCATTGCTAATGGCAGCCAAAAACAGGCCATAAAATGGCAAGAAGATTGGGAAGCTTGCGATCAATTACAAATGAATGGCTCAATTTTGGAGCATGGCGCGCTACATGAAATAAGTAGTACAGATTCTCACTTATTTCGTCGTGGTTATGACTTGGCTAAGCGAATTGAATACTTAACTAAAGTGCCTACTTATTATTATTTGTATCGTGTCGGTGGCAGCAGTTTAGCTCAAGAGCAGGCGCGCACCTGTCCTCGCTGTCAGCAAGACTGGCGTTTACCTGAGCCTGCGCTTGATATCTTTGATTTTAGGTGTGAGCCGTGTCGGTTGGTCTCAAACTTATCTTGGGACTTTAAAAAGTAATGCCTATGCAGCGGCTTTTCCGCTGCTTGGTTTAAACTTTATGCTGGCGACAATCGCGACAAAAATTCAGGTAAACTGGCTGCTAATGAGCGAATTTTACCTTTCCCCAACTGCTCCAAAATAACTTCACCAGTTTCATTCACCACTGAAATGATTTGCATTTCATCTTCGCAACTAGCAATAAAAATAGTGTCAGGCTGTTTAATACGCCGCTGCATTAAAACATGTGCAATAATATTTTCTTGTAGTCGTTCAAAATCATCTTGGTTCCATGCCTGAATCAACTCAAGTGGGTATTGGTTCACCTCAGCAGACGAGAAAGTACAAGCAATGCTATCAGCAAACCACTGACAATAAAAAGCGCTGATATCGGGGTGGATCTGGCATTCCAAAGCCACTGCGATATTGTCAAAGTTGACATTACTCGGATTTGGCTCTGGTTGCCAAGTGATGATGCCATTAACCGCGCCACTGCGCTGACATGGTGAAGGCCACTGTTCGTCAAATTCAACTTCTGGCCACTGATTTTGCTCTGCCCAGTAGGCCTGACAACGCTGTAAAAAGTCGGATAATTCTACAAGAGAGGGAGATAGTGCCACTGCTTTATTGCCTATTTTCAGTTAGAATAATGCCATTGTAACTATTATCGTCAAACAATGAAAAAATCATCTCGCTACGAAAACGCATCGATACTCGATACCTTATCGCTGGGTCAAGATACTCAATATGACTCAGACTACAACCCTGCTCTACTGCAAGCTGTACCACGTTCACTCAATCGTGATGACTTGCAACTTCAGGCACAAAATTTACCCTTTCAAGGGTTTGACCTCTGGGGTTTATATGAATTGTCATGGCTTAATAGCAAAGGCAAGCCGGTAGTCGCCACGGCGCATTGTAAAGTCGATGCAAACAGCGAAAACTTAATTGAGTCAAAATCCTTTAAGCTTTATCTCAACAGCCTAAACCTGCACAAGTTCGATTCTCATGACGCGGTACTTGAAACCCTTACTCGCGACTTATCAACGTGCGCTCAAGGTAAAGTTGAAGTGACGCTCCATACTAATCTTGACCAAAATTATGAATCGCTTGGCAGTTTTGCTGGTACTCTGATTGATGAGCTAGACATAGAGGTCACTGAGTTTGCGTTTAAACCTGAATACTTAAAAAACAGTACTTCCCAGATGGAAGTGAACGAAACCCTATATAGCCACTTGCTCAAGTCTAATTGCTTGGTCACTAATCAGCCTGATTGGGGCAGTGTTCTGATTAAATATCAAGGACCGAAAATAAACCAAGAGCAGCTGTTACGCTACTTAATCTCATTTCGTCAGCATAATGAGTTTCATGAGCAATGTGTTGAGCGTATTTTTCAAGACATCAATCATTACTGTAAACCAACAAAACTTACTGTTTTTGCACGATATACACGCAGAGGTGGTCTAGATATTAACCCATTTCGTAGTAACTTTGAGAGCGGGATAACAACCCCAAGACTTTTGCGCCAATAGTAGTTTTTTTGTCATGGGGCTGGCGGTATGATGCTTGCCAGCTACCATTATTGGTTTTACCGGAGAGCACACGTAATCTTGCGATCATTTCGAACACTAAGTCGCGTTGCCTTTAGTTTTTTATTGATTCTAGTCAGTTGGGTCACGCCAGCCTACGGCTATGAAGACATCACAGCAATGGAGCTGAATGATGAGCTTTCGGCTGCCAATGACTTAAGCATAAAAGCACCATTAAAATGTATTGAGCTGATCGACGCTTATCTCGGTAAAAACAAATCTCAACTACAACAAACTAAACAAGGATTTGTTTTTAACGATAGCTTTTCACTGGCCAGTAACAACAACAGCAGCATCGTAAACGCCTTCCAAATAAAATCGAAATGTTATAAAAAACTTAAAAATATTGACCAAGCCATGGTCAATATTGAAATTGCGATTGAACTGGCACAAACCAGCTCTCTGCCTTTTGAACTGGCCCAAGCAAAACTAAGTTACGGCAGCTTGCTGTTTAATCATACCCAACGCCATGTCGATGCCTTACTTGAAGTACAACAGGCATCATTACAAGCCGATAGTTCAAGCCACCCCCTGACAGATGAGTTACAACTATCTATTCATCTCGCATTGGCTGACTTTTACACCCAAAAAGATAAATTCCAACAAGCAAATCAAGAGCTAGAGAACGCGAAAACCATTGCCAACAAACTCGATAAACCTCAGCTCATAGCTTGGCTAAATTACTATTGGGGTCGCTACTATATTCGCATTTCACAACCACAATTGGCATTAAGCCATTTTGTTGATGCAAAAAGCATGGCAGAGAATGCTGAGAACTTTTTGCTGATTGCAAAAGCAACTTATGAAATCGCCGACATCTATCGACTGCAAGGCAATAAATTAGATAAAGCACTGCATTACGCTAACTTGTCGGCAAACGCATACCAAGACTTAGGCGATGACAGAGAGTTAGCTTACGCGCAAATTTATATGGCGATATTACATCGTCAAAACCAAGAGTATTCATTATCGATGGTGTATTTTTGGAATGCGGGCGATTTATTACAAGGCTTACAAGACTTAACTGGTAGCGCCTTGTGTAATTTTGAAATGGGTAAAACCTTTTTAAAAATGCACAGCGTTGATGAAGCACGTAATTATCTTAATTTAGCCCGTTTTCAATACAGTAAGATGGATAACGCCAAAATGTTAGCCGATACCTTGTTACTGTTAGGGCGACTCAACATTGAACAAGGCGAAGCTGGCATTGCTCGCATTCAACTTGAAAAAGTATTAGCGCTGAGCGAATCACTGTCATTTTTAGAGCAACGTGAACGCGCTTATGAGCTGCTTGCTGCAGCTTATGAACTAACAGGTCATTACAAAAAAGCCATCGAAAACTTTAAACAGTTTCACGCCCTACAAACCAAAATTAAACAATTAGAATTCACCCTAGAACAAAACAAGTTCAATGAACAATACCAGCTAATTGAACGCACGCAGCAAATTACCGTTTTGGAACAAGATAATCAGAAATTAACCAGTAAGCTCGAAGGCTTTCTATTGGTGTGTGTTGTGATAGCTACCATATTGCTGGTATTGCTTTATCGCTATATTCACAACTGGCTAAAATTAAAACAACTTAAAGCCGCAAGTCAAACCTTGATCACGCAGCTTAACCACCACCCGCACACCCTATTACCTTGGTGGTCAAGTCAGCTTAAGAGTGAACAATTTACTAAACCGAAAGAAGCAACAACGCCCCAATATTATGCGTTAATATCCATTAATTTTTTAACCGATCTCTACGAGAAATACGGTGCGTTAAAAGCACAACGCATCGAAAAAGAGTTTGGCGTTTATTTGCAAACACACCAACCGGAACAATCTGCTTTTTATCAAATGCGAGATAATCAGCTGTTGTTTATTACCCATAAAACCGAAGACAGTGATGCCGAATCCCTCGCTCAGTTTCTCACTGATATATTGGCTCGCTTTACTCATAAATATGACCTTGCCCCCAGTATAGCGATAGGTATCGTTAACCATCCTTTTTTACCTAAAGCTGAAGCTGCGATTGATCATAAACGAGTGAGTGATTTAGCTTGTTTGGCTTTGCTCGGTGCCAAACAAATACAAACACCAGAGGAAAGTGCTTGGCTGGAATTATTCGCTATAGACTGCCCACAAGCTGCATTTTTTAATGGTGATATTTGGCAATTAGGTCAACAAGCTATTGCAAAAGGTCTTGTCAAAATCAACTGCAGTGGTGATAAGAGCCAATTAGTATGGCCAATCATTCAAGCCAGTAATAATATGAAGCTAAAACCTGCTTTCTAAACTTGCTTTCACTAGCATAAATGCACAGCTTGACTTGTGTGAACCAATTAACTGATGCAAAATGAAATTAGAGAACGGACTGTAGTATTGACAGGAATTGTCATTGAAAGCACCAACCCAAAAATGCGTCATTATACGGAGCAACGGCGGAGAGCCTCTCAAAGAGAAATCGCATTCACTGCCAGTACGCAATAATGCCAACCAATCTAGGGCCGACATGGAAAATAAATTAATCATTCAATTAATTGAACGACTGGCTCTCAGTGCACAAAACCACGACACAACGCTTGATGAAAAGCTAGAGCGTTTAGTGACTAAGCTGCAAAGTGTTAGTGAAGTCGGCAGTGCCTTAACTGAGGCCCATGAAGTTGAACAATATTTATTAAAAAACCCCATATCTATTAAGCCGGCATTAACAGAACTAGATAAGCAAACCTATTTAGCTGCAGAAAAACTACAGCAATTTAAAAGCTTACCGGGTGCAGTCCGTGGCAATATTCGTGAGTACCTAAGCCGCCCCTCCTCTGAAATATTAAGAGATCACCAAGATAAGCTGGCTATATTGGTTGGTTTTTACCAGCAACTGCTCAATTATCAAGAACGCCCTGCGCCTGATTACTTAAGAACACATCAACAAGAAGAAAAAACCACAGCTGCCAGCATCGATCCACTCTCGCACAAACGCATCTGCGATGAATTACAACGGCTAATTACTGAGCTCGATTTTGCTGGTGAGTTTGGCGAAGCACTGGCGCAAATACGAAACCGGATTCTTTCGGGGATTAACCCCCATGAGTTAGCCAGTGTATGTTTAGAAGTCATCAACCTGATCATAGATGGTACTCGGGAAGAGCGAAAAGCCTCTCAGGCATTTCTTTACTCACTAAATGAAAGCTTAACCTCGTTTCATCAGACGTTTTGCAGCTCAGTCAGTGAGTCTCGTACCCTACGCAACGAACAGATTGAAATAAATGAGGACTTACGTGCCCGTTTGCGCACCATGGGCCTGCAAGTAGACAATACTAATGACTTACTGCAATTGAAGTTATCTATTCAGTCGCAATTGAAAGAAATAACGCGATTACTGTCTGAAAAGGATAGCTTTGAACAACGCGAGAAAGAATTAGAAAAACGCTTAGCAGAGATGGAAAATAAGCTAAGTTTAATGAAAGAAGAAACCTCTGAGTATAAAAAAAGACTCAGTGCGCAAAAGCATAAACTGTTTTTAGACAGCTTGACACAAGTGTATAACCGCGCCGCTTTAGACGAACGTCTTGAGCTTGAATTTAAGCGCTGGCAACGCTACGAGCATCCTTTATGCTTAGCCATCGTTGATATTGACCACTTTAAATCAATTAACGATAACTACGGACACATGGCTGGTGACAAAGCATTAAAAGTGATTGCCCGAGCGTTACAAAAATCGTTAAGAGACACTGACTTTATTGCCCGCTTTGGCGGAGAAGAATTTGTAATTTTAATGCCAAATGTAGAAACCAAAGATCTACAAGGTCCACTAGACAAACTACGCGAAACAATTAAAGGGATCCCCTTTAAATTTAAAGATAATCGCGTTTCCATTTCCGTCTCCATTGGTGCTACAGCCTTTAAAGACGGAGATCAACCATTAGATGCTTTTGAGCGAGCTGACCAGTCACTATATGATGCTAAACATCAAGGTCGTGATCGAGTGGTATTAAGCATTTAGCAATTCACAAACAATAAAGCTATACTAATCAGAAAGTTAAAGAGGCAATTTTGCCTCTTTGTTATTAGGGGGTCACTATGATCACACACATTAGCCCCGTTGGTAGTATGGATCTACTGTCACAGCTAGAAGTAGACAGATTAAAAAAAACCGCTACCAGCGACATTTATCAAATGTATCGCAACTGCTCTTTAGCCGTCTTAAACTCGGGCAGTAAAACAGACAGCAGTAAAGAAATTCTCGAAAAATACGCCAACTTTGAAATTAGCGTGATACGTCGTGAGCGCGGAGTAAAACTTGAGCTATTCAACGCACCCGAGCATGCCTTTGTCGATGGCGAACTTATTTATGGTATTCAAGAGCATTTATTTTCCGTACTACGTGATCTTATTTACGTTAACAGCCAATTGCCGCAAACCATCCCCACCGATGAAGAAGAGTTAACAGCCTTTACCACCAATAAAGTGTTTTCGATTTTACGTAACTCTCGAGTGCTACAACCGGGCATTGACCCAAACATAGTTGTTTGCTGGGGCGGTCATTCTATCAGCGATATAGAATATGCCTATACCCGTGAAATTGGCAGCCAACTAGGCTTACGTGGCTTGAACATCTGTACCGGCTGTGGGCCTGGCGCCATGGAAGGGCCGATGAAAGGGGCCACGGTAGGTCATGCTAAACAGCGAGTAAAAAGCGGCCGCTACATTGGCTTAACTGAGCCGAGCATCATAGCTGCTGAGCCACCTAATCCAATTGTCAACGAGTTAGTCATATTACCTGATATCGAAAAACGCTTAGAAGCCTTTGTGCGCATGTCTCATGGTATTATTATTTTCCCTGGCGGCGTGGGCACGGCTGAAGAGCTACTCTATATTTTGGGCATCATGATGCATCCAGAAAACAGACGCCAGCCATTGCCCATTATTCTGACAGGGCCAAAAGAAAGCGAAGAATATTTCAGAACCATTGACGACTTTATCGGCAATACGCTTGGCTTTGAAGCCCAACGCCATTACCAAATTATCATTGATGATGCCGCCAGTGCAGCCCAAGTTATTAAGCAGGCAATGCCTAAGGTTAAAGATTATCGCCGCGCTATTGGCGACGCTTATTCGTTTAACTGGTCGCTAAAAATTGAACATGATTTTCAGGTGCCATTTATTCCTAATCACGAAAACATGGCCAGCCTTAATCTTAATTTAGATCAAGAGCCACAAGTATTAGCCGCGCAGTTGCGCCGTGCTTTTTCAGGGATTGTCGCTGGTAATGTCAAAGATGAAGGTATAAAGGCGATTGAAAAAAATGGTCCTTTTCAAATTGATGGCGATCCAAAATTGATGAAAATGATGGATAAACTGCTACAAGATTTTGTAAAGCAAAATCGGATGAAGTTGCCAGGAACAAAATACACACCTTGCTATGAGATAGTTAGTAAATAATATGGGTAATACTTTACTGATCGTGGATGCGATGAATCTAATCCGTCGCATCCACGCAGTTTCCGAATCACAACAACCCTCAGAGAAATCACAGCTAATTGCCACACTTAATGGCGTGGTCAATAGCTGTAATAAGCTACTAAGGCACATTCCTTCTACTCATGTTATTGCTGTATTTGATGGTCAACAACCCAGTTGGCGCAGCGAAGTATGGCCCGAATATAAACAAGGCCGAACGCCAGCTCCCACACCACTGGTAGATTTTTTACCTAATATTCAAGATGCCCTCTTAGCCAATGGCATTGAGTCCTTAGTTAGTGAGCAAGATGAAGCTGACGATTTAATTGCTACCTTGACATTAACAGTGGCAAAAAATAATAAACAAAGCTGTATTGTTTCAACTGATAAAGGCTTTTTTCAACTTCATCAACCTCTCATAAAACAGTATGACTACTTCACTCACCAATGGTTAACTGCTGAGCAATTTTGTCAGAAAACGGGCATTAAACGAGATCAGTTAATTGATTATTGGTGCTTAACAGGTGTAGGCAGCAGTAATATAAAAGGGGTTCCCGGTATTGGCCCTAAAACAGCCACGAAACTATTAGGACAGTATCCGTCACTTGAAATGATGCTTGCTAGCCAAGATGAAACCGATAAAGCATTAAATAAAGTCAAACTGCACAGTGAAGAAGCGTTAGTGAGTAAAAAATTAGTCATACTAAAAGCTGATATTCCCTTAGGTTTTAACCTGAAAGATATTCGGTATAGCAAAATAATCAATAAGAAACTGCCATAAAGATCTTGCTCTGCTACCTTTAAATAAAAAAGCACTTTTCCATCATCCTGTTAGCTCTCACATAAAAGTAAGGTTAACTATGACATTTGAACGAATTGCGCTAATCCCAAGCTTGTATGGGGAAGAAGTACTAACACAAGCGATGGTCCAAGCCTTAGATAAAATTGGCTCTGGTGTCATTTTACAGGTAGCAACATACCCTCAATCTACTGAGCTATTGCAACAAACTTGTGAATTAATCCAAGATAATCAGGTTGCCTTGCTTGGCCCACTTAAAGAAGGCAGCCTTGAAGAAGAGCAGTTGAAGGAGCAATTGCAAACCCCACTCGGGTTATCGGCCGAGTGTTATTATTTGCTGTATTTTCCTGCTGGTCCCTTTCAGCCGTTTCAGGAACAAAACTTGATTTACGATATGCCAAAGGCAGCTGGTTTCAACTTAAGGTCTCATTACCAAGCATTTGCCCAACAAGCTTTACAAGCTGCTCGGCTAAAACAAAAAAGTATTATTACTGTGGTTGATGAAGCAGCTGATGCTTCTGAACTACTTAATGCTATTGAGCGAGCGGTCGCAACAGAGTACAGCGACCTAGAAGTTCAATTTAGCAACATAGATGAAGTCAGCCGTAACTTAGCCAGTGACAACGAGCGCTATAACTTTTTAATTACTCATCATTTATTCGGTAAAGAAATCAAAAATCAGCTATATGGTAAACCCGTAGCAAAGCGGCTTTGTGCTAAGTCGCACCTTGGTAGTAGCGGGGCCTTATTTTATGCTGTTGAATTAGCCAATCCAGAGCCACCTGTAGATGATCCAGCCTCGTTAATACTAGCATCGGTGAATTTACTTGAATTTCTAGGAAGAGATAACGAAGCGGAAGCAATACTGAGTGCATTAAGCCAAACCATTTCATTTGATGATCGGCTAACTTCTGCATTCGGTGGCCATCATAGCGGCGCAGACTTTACTCAGGCAGTATTAGAGAGGCTATAAGAAACAAAAGGTAGACGAGACTAACACCTCCTCTACCTTTTTCATTTTAAAAATAATTAACCCGGCCTCTGAAGAAACAAGATAGTATATTTGTCTGCAACACGGAGGTTACTTACTAAAATCTTTCCAACGGACATGCACTGTTACTTCTTCGCGGTCGTGATACAAGTGCTTCACTTGATAATCAAAGGCATCTTCACCTAGACGTTGTGTCATCATATCCAAGCATTCTTTTACCGCATAGTAGCGACGCTTCATCGGTAATTTGAGATTAAAAATAGCCTCTCTACAATAAGCTTGCTCAAGCCAATCAGCCATTAGTTTTGCCACCCGGTGCGGTTTTTCAATCATATCGCAGACTAACCAGTTCACATGAGTATGCTCAGGGTATTTCACCTTTTTACCCTGCTCATTTTTACCCGTTAACCAAGTAAGGTTACGAATAAAAGGCTGGAATTTAAAACCATCATCGGCGTAGTACTTAACTTGCCCGGTATCCATTAGCGACTGGGCAATTTGACCATTATCAACTGCAGCCACAAACATACCACGGCGTACTAACTGATAAGTCCAGCCTCCTGGACAGGCACCTAAATCGACCGCTTTCATGCCTGGTGCTAAGCGCGTTTCTTGCTCTTCTTTAGGAATAAAGAGTTGGATTGCTTCATCAAGCTTTAAAGTTGAACGACTTGGCGCGGCGTTTGGAAACTTAAGGCGTGCGATGCCCATATAAAATGGAGAGCTATTATAGGTAATTGAGTAACCTAAGTACGCAGTTTGATTATCCAGAAAACAAACATGATAGCGCGGTTTACGTCCCTGCTCTTTAGCCGTAATTTTGTTAGCTTTACGTAATGCTGCGCGCAACGGCACCGTAAACTTGCGACAAAAAGTCAGCAGCGGCTTGGTTTCATCACCCTCAGGTGTCTCCACCCAAATATCTCCACCTAAAGGTAAAGATTGCGCAGCAGCCAAGATTGGCGTGATCCGATCATTAACATCCATACCTGACACTAGTTCAGAAACAGCAATCATTTGCCGAGCAAACACCAAGCGGAAAAAGTTAAGTTGTTTAATTAATATCTCAGCATGACTAGGATCGTAACATTCAAAATAAACATAACCAGATTGACTCTGCGTTTTCACAAAACCAAAGCAATCTAATAACGCCGCTTGATCTTGGATCTCAGCAGCGCAGTCACTTTCAAAACCGGGGCGACAGTACAGCAATAAGCCCTTCATTGTTTATTTCCTCTTAACGCGATCATGGCTAAACATAGCCAGCCTAATATAAAACTTCCACCGCCAATGGGGGTGACGAATGCAGGCAATTTATGCCCACTGAGCGCCCAATAATAAAAAGAGCCACAAAATAGAACTAACCCCACCACAAAACAGCAGCAAGCGTAATATGATAACCGATAACGACCATCCTGTTGGATAAAAAGTGAGATAACCGCGCACGCTAAGATAGCCAGACTATGATAAAAGTGATACTGCAGTGCCATTTGGACGTAACTAAATAACTGTGCATCAAGTTTGCCACTTAACCCATGGCTAGCATAGGCACCAAAGCCAACAGCAAACGCGCCACTTAAGCCCGCCAATAAAAACATCACTCTCGTGCCCAGCATATTACTTTCCTTCAAGGTTACAGCTTAAAATAAACTCACTCACTAGCGTGATCGCCTGCTGCATATGTTGCTCATAACTATAGCCGGAGCTTTTTCTCGGTTTAAAGCTGTGATCGCCATCAGCCAGAAAATGCAGCTGAATCGAAGACGATAAATCATAATCTTTTACTTCTGCTTCACTGCCCATAGTATCGCGATCACCTTGGATTAATAAACACGGCTTATTTAGGTTGGCTAAATGTTCACCTTTAAGGCGCTCAGGCTTACCTACAGGGTGAAACGGAAACCCCAAACAAACACCAGCAATCACCTCGGGCTCGGCTAATAAATGGCTTGCGATACGCCCGCCCATGGACTTACCACCAATAACTAAGCGTTCGCCAGTAAAGTCGGTCAACACCTCTTTAAAGGCTGCTAACAAGATTGGCGCCTTATTGGGGGGTAAGCGGCGCTCCTCGGCTAACATTTGCTGCATGTAAGGAAAATTAAAACGCACCACTTTAATGCCCTGCGCAGCAATACCTTCGGCCATGGTTACCATAAAAGGGTGCGCCATGCCGGCGCCTGCACCATGGGCAAAAATAAAGGTATGTGAGGCATCCGCTGGGCCGTCGATAGTGTATTTGTTCATCAATTTACGATCTCAATTAAGTTGACGGGATCACTGCGTTTCAATAATACCGTCTAATTCTTTTTCTTCTTGCTCAACCAGATTGATCATCCAGTCACGAAAGGCGGCCACTTTTCCTAATTCTGCTTGGCTTTCTTCACACACCAAATAATGGCATTTCTTACTCACTAAAACTTCACTGAATGGGCACACTAAACGCCCAGCATCAAGCTCAGGCTTGGCTAATACGTTGTGTCCAAGCGCAATCCCCTGTCCGTGAATAGCAGCTTGCAACACCATAGATGAGTGACTAAAAATCGGCCCTTGATTCACATTTGGGAAATTTACTCCCACCTGTTTCATCCAGGTTTTCCATTCTTTGCGTGACGAATCATGTAATAAAGTGTGCTGGCTTAAATCCGCTAATGTCTCGAGCTTTTTTTTACCTTGTAATAAGGCCGGTGAGCACAGTGGTAGCAAGTACTCTGCATGTAACTTATGGCAACGTAAGTTAGGCCAATGGCCGCGGCCATAATAGATAGCTAAGTCCACTCCTTCACGCAGTGAACCTTCATCTTCATCCACAGCTTTTATCCTGACATCAATCT
Source organism: Motilimonas sp. 1_MG-2023 (assembly GCF_030547455.1). Lineage (NCBI taxonomy): Bacteria > Pseudomonadati > Pseudomonadota > Gammaproteobacteria > Alteromonadales > Motilimonas > Motilimonas sp. 1_MG-2023. The sequence goes on from NZ_JAUOPX010000052.1 coordinate 19,007, forward strand.
CAGGGTGTTGTTCACTGAATTTTACGAGCCTAGGCACCAGCCATTGTATGGCAAAACTCGGCTGTAAGCTTACAGTAAGAGAGCCCGTCGCCGTTCGTGCCAATAATTTTTCGGTAGCATTACCTAAACTTAAGAAAATTTCCTTTAGGTCTAAAAAGTAACTTTGCCCTTCTTCGGTCAAGCGCAAGGCACGGTTACGGCGTTGAAACAACTTTAGTCCTAAGTGCGTTTCTAATGCCTTTATTTGGTGACTAACCGCAGCCTGGGTGACAAATAACTCATTGGCAGCACGGGTAAAACTCAGGTGACGAGCAGCCGACTCAAAGGTTTTCAGGGCATTGAGTGGCGGTAATCGATTAAACATCCGCATTCCATTAGAAAAACTAATGCCAAATATTATAAATTGTCGTTTGTTGTATCACCAGCGAAAGACTATATTTCTTTACGCAACAAAGGCTATATGTAAAAAGCAGTGTTTTTCTCTATGCTCTCGCCTTGTATTTTGTAACAAATATTTTACAAAATACCTTACTATAGCTAATGGTTTGCAATGTTGTGTTTGCACTCATAGGTCATTCTATGAAAGGTTATATTATGACGTGGCCAATGCCGGTAATTTAGCCTTCTTCTGTTTAGCTACAGTTAAACGCTGCCTACCTAGGTGGCGTTTTTTTTATGGCTCTTTTTTACCGAGTGACAATAAAAAAGGCTGCACTAGGCAGCCTATTAAAGAGCTCTCAAGCCAACCGACTTATGCCGTCTCAATTTTGCTAAAGCTTTTCACTAATTCATCCATCTGTTTAACTTGAGTAAGGAATGGCTCAAGCTTATCAAGTGGCAGTGCACAAGGACCGTCACATTTAGCCTTATCAGGATCGGGATGAGACTCTAAAAATAACCCCCCTAATCCTTGCGAGATACCAGCCAAGGCTAGATCAACGGTTTGAGCACGACGGCCATCAGCACTGTCAGCTCGACCACCAGGCTTTTGCAGAGCATGAGTGACATCAAAAATAACCGGGTATTGGGTTTCTTTCATAATGCCAAAGCCCAACATATCAACCACTAAGTTGTTATAGCCAAAGCTGGTGCCGCGTTCACATAATATGAGACGGTCATTACCTGCTTCTTCAAATTTAGTCAGTATGTGTGCCATTTCATGTGGCGCTAAAAACTGCGCTTTTTTAATATTAATGACTGCATTGGTTTTTGCCATCGCTGCTACCAAATCGGTCTGGCGGCTCAAAAATGCGGGCAGTTGGATCACATCCACGACCTCTGCAGTGGGTGCCGCTTGATAAGGTTCATGAACATCAGTGATCACAGGAATATTGAAGGTTTGTTTAATCTCTTCAAATATTTTTAAGCCTGCATCTAAACCTGGACCACGGTAACTATTAATTGAAGAGCGGTTAGCTTTATCAAATGACGCCTTGAACACATAAGGAATGTTTAGCTTTTGGGTCACTTCAACATAGGTTTCTGCCATTTTCATCGCCAAATCGCGCGACTCCAGCACATTCATGCCCCCAAAAAGGACAAAAGGAAGCGAGTTACCCACTTGTACATCGCCAATTGAAATAATTTTCTGACTCATAGTTAATCCTTAATTCAGACTTAATGCATAACTGTTTCGGAATGATCCATTTGCTCTATTTTTAGCTTAAGTAAGCCAATTGAAGGATCGTTTGGACACTTATCAATAAAGTAGTTGAAGTCATCAACAGCAACATTAAAACAATCTAACTCATGAAATATAAAGCCGCGATCACGTATCTCAAACGGGTCACCAGGTGCTAAACGTAATAAAATATCAGAGCAACGTAGCGCTTGGTTAAATTGGTGCTCTCGCAACAATGCGCCTTTTTTAGTGTGTAATAAGCGCTTGATAATAGATTTAATGTCATCGGGCTTTAAGTCTTGCTGTTTTAAACGAGCAAGATCGCCCTTAGCGCCGCGCAGCTTGAGTTCCATTTGTTGCCAAGATAACAACTCACCGTTAAAAGGGTCAATGTAGTGGAAATTATTATCGACATCTATTCGAACCAAAAAATGGCCAGGGAAACAAATGCCGTTAGCCGTGACACCTGATTGACGTAAAAAATGCACCAGCAAGATCCCTAGTGTTAACGGGGTTCCCTTGCGCTTTAAGATGCCTTGACTAACGAGGGTGTTTTGGTAATCAAAAAACTGCTGCCAATCACCACTAAATTGCCATTGTTGGAAAAAACACGCCAACACGTCTTGCCAAGTTTGGCTGCTGCTATCATTGCGCGCAGATGACCTGTCTGCTAAATAGCAAGCGAGTTGAGTTGACAATTGCGCCAATTCTGCCTCTACCTTGGCCATATCGAGCTCACCTAATTCTTGCTCGATCATCAATGCCATATCGAGCAAGCTCACTTCTGGCATGTCTTTTTCGATCAACTTAATCACCTTATCCCAACAACATAGGCTGATGCTTTACAGCCAAATGGGCCATATAGCCAATCCAACTGATAGCACCGATAAATGCAAACACTTTCATACTCTTAGTTCGGCCACCTTTAAGGGCCATATATTGCAAGAGCAACACAGCAACAAACGCCAATATTTTTTCAGTCAGCCAAACATTGCCTACAGTAAAAGGCATAAAGCCAGTCACCGCAATCAAGCCAGCACCTGTGATAACAAGGCCTGTAAGTGATGCCATATAAGCACCAATAATCCCTTTATTTGCTGCGAAGCGACTTGCGGTAAGTACAAATACAAAGCGCGCAATAAACAGTAAAATTGTTAATCCAATAAATAAAAAGTGACTGTGCTTTAATGCCATATACATGATCAGGGATTCCATTTTCCTAATGTAATGCGATCGTTACCACCGTAATCTTTTACCGTGTTTACGTCACAATAACCATTTTGGGTTAATAAGTTTCGCACGGCTTCGCCTTGGGCAAAGCCATGCTCCATGATTAGCCAAGCATTGGCTAATAAATATTCTGTTGCTTGCGTGGCAATAAACGCCAAATCAGCTAAACCTTTTTCTTTCGCCACTAATGCTGATAGTGGTTCAAACCGCACATCACCTTCCGTGAGATGATGATCGTCCGCATCAATATACGGCGGATTCGAGACAATCAGTGCAAACTTTTGCCCTGCAACCGGATCAAACCAACTGCCTTGCTTAAACTGTGCATTGCCAAGCTTTAAGTTGTTGCCATTACACTGTGCTAATTCAACCGCTTCGGGTTTAACATCAACCCCCGTCACCCTAACATGAGGCCACTCCGACGCTAATGCTAAAGCAATAGCGCCAGTACCTGAGCCCAAATCCAACACGCCTGCTTGCCTTAGCATGGGGTGATCAGAGGCCAACATTAAGGCTTGCTCAACCAACACTTCAGTATCAGGTCGAGGGATCAAAGTTGACGAGTTAACCATCAAAGGCAAAGACCAAAACTCACGCTGGCACACAATATGCGCAACAGGCTCACCTTGAGCACGGCGCGCCACCAAATCAACAAAGACAGCCTGCTGCTGTGGCTCTATTGCTCTATCCGGCCAGGTGTACAAATAACTGTCTGGCTTTTCAAGAGCAAAACAAAGTAAAACCCGCACATCAAGCGCTGGAGAATCAGAATGAGTTAATTGCTTTTGGCCCCAATTAAGGGCCGCAGCAATCGTCAATAATGGATCAGTCATTCTCTGCCAGTGCCGCCAATTGGTCAGCTTGGTATTCTTGTAATATCGGCTCAATCAAAGCATTCAAATCCCCTTCCATCACCTCATTTAAGCGGTATATGGTTAGATTGATACGGTGATCCGATACTCGTCCTTGCGGATAGTTATAGGTACGGATACGCTCAGAGCGATCGCCACTGGCCACGAGGCTGCGACGCATACTTTGCTCTTCCTCTTGGCGTTTGTCATCAATCGCAGCTTGTAACCGCGATTGCAACACACTCATTGCACGGGCACGGTTTTTATGTTGCGAGCGTTGATCTTGACATTCAACCACCATACCCGTTGGTAAATGGGTAATCCGAATGGCTGAATCAGTTTTGTTAACGTGCTGACCACCGGCGCCTGATGCACGGAAGGTATCTATTTTTAAATCAGCAGGATTAATATCAATTGCTTCAGATTCTGGTACTTCAGGCAGTACAGCAACTGTACAAGCCGAGGTATGAATACGGCCTTGTGACTCGGTTTCAGGTACACGTTGTACACGATGCCCACCCGATTCAAATTTCATCACGCCATAAACAGATTCACCTTCCATTTTTGCGATGATTTCTTTGTAACCACCTTGGTCGCTTTCGTTCATATTCACTATGCTCACACGCCAGCCGCGTTTTTCAGCATATTTACTGTACATACGGTATAAATCACCGGCAAAAATCGCCGCTTCATCACCACCAGCACCAGCACGAATTTCAATATAACAATCGCTGTCATCATTAGGGTCACGTGGCAGTAACAGGATCTCCAGTTCAGCGGTCATCTCAGTTAAGGCTTCTTTGGCGCTCGCCACTTCCTCTTCCGCCATTTCACGCATATCTGGGTCGTCATCTGACAACATTTCTTGCGCCGAGGCATAATCCGCCACCGCTTGGGTGTAAGCATCAAAACACTTCACCACGGTTTCCAGCTGTGAATATTCTTTATTTAATGCTCTAAATTGCTCTTGATTTGAAATGACATCTGGCTCGCTCATTAACGCCTGAACTTCTTCATAACGTTCTTTCAAGCCTTCCAATTTTGAAATAATGGACGGTTTCATTGCTACTCCGGGCCTTCGCCCTTAATTAGTATTTATCTATATTGGTCAGTAATGAGACCAAGTTATTCATTTAATCTTGGTGAGTGCTTAAGCCGAGGCTATGGCATAAGGTCTCAAGTTTGTCTTGTTGGCCTTTGCGCGCCATTTCGGTAAGGGACACGGTAGGCTGATGAATTAATTTATTGGTTAATTTGAATCCTAATTCTCGGATCACGGCTTCTACATCACCGCCTTGTTGTAATTTGGCCAGGGCTTGATTAACACAAAGATCGCGAGTTTGCTCACTGCGCTGGCGATACTCTCGGATATGGTTAACCGACTGCAAGGAAGCAAGCCAAGCCATGAATTCTTTGCTACGAGCAGTGACAATACGTTCGGCATCTACCGCAGCTTTCTGCCGCGCTTCCATATTTTGCTCTATGATACCTTGTAAATCGTCCACAGTATAAAGATAAGCATCGTTAAGCTCTGCCACTTCACTTTCAATGTCACGAGGGACAGCAATATCAACCAACAACATAGGTTGATGCTTGCGCTGTTTTAACGCCGTCTCTACTGCGCCCTTACCTAATATCGGCAATGGTGCCGCGGTTGAGCTGATAACGATATCAGCTTGGTGTAAATAGTGTGGAATTTCCCCTAAGGTGATCGCCTTGGCACCATATTGCTCTGACAGTAACTCTGCGCGCTCTATGGTTCGGTTAGCCACAAACATTTTCGCCACATTTTGCTCAACTAGGTGTTTTGCCGCGAGTTCAATGGTTTCACCTGCACCAATTAACATCACTTTGGTATCAGATAACTCAGAAAAAATCTGCTTAGATAGGTTAACCGCTGCATAAGCCACCGATACGGCATTGGCGCCAATATCGGTTTGCGAACGAATTTGCTTTGCCACCGCAAAGGTATGTTGAAACAGTTTATCTAGAATGCGAAAAACTGCGCCCACTTCCCGCGACACGCCATAGGCCTGTTTAATTTGCCCAAGAATTTGCGGCTCGCCCAGCACGAGTGAATCTAAACCGCTGGAAACTCGAATAAGGTGGGCAATCGCTTGCTCTTGCTGATAAACATAGAGACAAGGCCGAAGTTCTTCTTTATCGATATGGTGAAATTGACATAACCAGTCTAATAGCTGTTCTTCATTGCCCGCCTCAATATGGCCATACAATTCAGTGCGGTTACAGGTCGAAACAATGACCAGCTCATTTAATGCTTCAATGGTTAACGCTTGTTGATGGGCACTCGCCATCGCATCTGGTGCAAAGGCAAGTTTTTCCCTTAGTGCAACAGAAGCCGTTTTATGGTTTATTCCCAGAGCAAACAGTGTCATCTAAATCACTTTATAATTCGCGAGGGCGCAATTTTACGGAAAACTCCCTCTTAATAAAAGGGATTGCTGACTGGTTTTGCTTACTTGGCCTCGCTATACTGGTTTCGCACTTCAAAAAGGGATCAAAATTGAATCAATTACGCTTTTGCTTATGCTTTATTATCATGGGCTTGTCAGGTTGTTCTCTGCTTCAGCCGACATCAAAACAACCACTAGCAGAATTTCCTCAACAAACCCAATTAGCCGAGCTTGACCATTGGCAAATAAAGGGCAAGATGGCTATTCGCCAAGCAAAACAACAACCCGTGGCCCTTGATATGCACTGGCAGCAACAAGGAGAACAGTTTCACATCACCTTCACTAAGCTATTCAAAACCGTGTTGGAAGTGAAGCAAGACAAATTTGGCGCTTGGCTGCGCGACAACAATGGTGAAGAGCATTACGCCGCCAATGCGCAGTTATTGATCCAACAATTAACCGGATGGGTGTTACCGTTAAATCAAATGCAGCAATGGGTAAAAGGTGTCCCTCTCGATGCTTCTGCGCAGTTCGATGAGCAAGGCAATGTCATCAGTATCGATGCCATCGTAGAACAGCAGCCTTGGCATCTTACCTTAGGGGGACACACGCAAAGCCAAGGCCTAACGTTACCGAGCAATCTTAGCCTTAAAAACAATGACAACTTACTGAAACTAAAAATATATGAGTGGACCTTTGAGCAACCTTGATCCCATACGCTGGCCAGCGCCTGCTAAATTAAACTTATTTTTATACGTTAACGGGCAACGCCCGGATGGCTATCATGAATTACAAACACTGTTTCAGTTTGTGGACAAGGCCGATTACTTAACGATTCAAGTCAATCAATCTGGCCATATCAGTATTGCCCCAGAGAGCGAGATTAAGCTTGAAGATAATCTCATCTATAAAGCCGCTCGCGCATTACAACAATTCAGTGGCACAAAACTTGGCGCGCACATTGATGTCGAGAAAAACTTACCCATGGGGGGGGGGCTGGGCGGTGGCTCTTCCGATGCCGCCACGACCCTAGTCGCACTGAACCAACAATGGCAATTAGATTACAGTAATGATGTTTTAGCTGATATCGGCGTAAAATTAGGTGCCGATGTCCCTATTTTTATTCACGGACGTGCTGCAATTGCTGAAGGTGTCGGTGAGAAACTAACCAGTGTCGAAGTAGCCGAGCCTTGGTATGTGATTGCCGTGCCGCCGGTACACGTTGCGACCGTCAGCGTGTTTACCCATAAAGAGCTAATTCGACACACCCCTAAATGCTCAATAGAGCAGTTATTACAGGCTTCTTGGCATAATGATTGTGAGCCTTTAGTTAAAAAACAATATCCCGAGGTTGCCAAGGCAATTGACGCCTTGATAGAATACGCGCCGTCGAGATTGACGGGAACGGGCGCATGTGTTTTTGCAACTTGCAATAACCAGCAGCACGCCCAATCAATTTTAGACAGTTGCCCTGCGTGGCTGAACGGATTTGTAACGCAGGGAAGTAATGAGTCTGCCTTATATAAGCAGTTGAAATTGCGAATAAAAAAATAAATCGTCGATATTGTTTTATCTGACCTAAGCATCAGTAAAACGTCCAGCGTAAGCTGGTATCACTCTAAACAGGAAGCAACCTGAGGTTCCCCACCGTGCCTGACATGAAGCTGTTCACTGGTAATGCGACGCCAGAACTTGCCCAGAAGATCGCTGACCGCCTTTTCACTAAACTTGGTAGTGCCGAAGTCGGTACTTTCAGCGACGGAGAAATTAGCGTACAAATTAACGAAAATGTACGTGGCGGCGATATCTTTATTATCCAATCTACTTGTGCGCCAACCAACGACAACCTAATGGAACTGATCGTTATGATTGATGCACTGCGTCGTGCATCTGCTGGTCGTATTACAGCTGTTATTCCTTACTTTGGTTACGCACGTCAAGACCGCCGTGTTCGTTCATCTCGTGTGCCAATTACCGCAAAAGTAGTGGCAGACTTCCTTTCTAGCGTTGGCGTTGACCGCGTGATGACTGTTGACTTACACGCTGAACAAATTCAAGGCTTTTTTGATGTACCAGTAGACAACGTATTTGGTAGCCCTGTGTTACTTGAAGATATGTTGAACAAAAAACTGGTTAACCCGGTTGTTGTTTCTCCAGACATCGGCGGCGTGGTACGTGCACGTGCTCATGCTAAGTTACTTGATGACGCGGATCTGGCTATCATTGATAAACGCCGTCCAAAAGCTAACGTAGCGCAAGTTATGCACCTTATTGGTGAAGTTGAAGGCCGTGATTGTATTATTGTCGATGACATGATCGATACGGGCGGAACACTATGCCAAGCAGCGAAAGCATTGAAAGACCGTGGTGCTAAACGCGTATTTGCATACGCTACCCATGCCGTGTTCTCGGGTAACGCTCCTAAGAACATTGCTGAATCAGTTATTGACGAAGTGATTGTAACTGACTCAATTCCACTTTCTGCTGAGATGGCAAAAATTGATAAAGTAACGCAATTAACATTGAGCGCAATGCTAGCTGAGGCTATCCGTCGCGTTAGCAATGAAGAGTCAATTTCTGCGATGTTCCATCACTAAGTTGAACAGATTTTCATTCTAACTAGATTTAACTGCAGTTAGAGTAAAAAACAGTTTGAGAAAAAGGCGCTGCCACGTTAACATGGCGCGCCTTTTTTTTATGGCGTTTTTAGGCTGGTCGCAAGCCTAGAAGCAATTATTATTTATTGGAGAAATACTATGTCAACTATCACTCTTAACGCTGAAGTGCGTACAGATTTAGGGAAAGGTGCGAGCCGCCGCCTACGTCACGCAGATAAAGTACCAGCGATCCTTTACGGTGCAGGTCAAGAAGCTGTATCACTTACTCTAACTCACAACTCTGTGATCAAAGTAAACGATGTTGAAAGCTTCTACACTAGCGTTATCACGCTAAATGTTGACGGTAAAGAAGTACAAGCAGTACTAAAAGACATCCAACGTCACCCGTTCAAGCCAAAAATCCAACACTTAGATTTCTTACGTGTTGATGCTACGCAAAAACTACAAACTGTATTACCACTTCACTTCATCAACGAAGATACAGCGGAATCAGTTAAATCAGGCGGCGTATTAGCTAAAACTGCTCACGAAGTTGAAGTTAGCTGTCTACCTGGTGCTCTTCCAGAGTTCATCGAAGTTGATGTTAACGAAATTGCACTTGGCCAAACGATCCACATTTCAGATCTAAAACTACCTGAAGGTGTTGAATCAGTTGAGCTAGCTAAAGGTGCTGACCACGACCAAGCCGTTGCTACTGTTGCAACAGCTAAAGGCGCGCCAAGCACTGAAGAGGAAGCTGCTGAATAATCGTGACGACGAATATTAAGTTGCTTGTGGGCCTGGCTAATCCAGGCCCCGAATATCAGCACACTCGACATAACGCCGGCGCTTGGTTTATTGAAGAACTTGCGCGATACCATCATATCCAGCTCAAACCGGAAGCTAAGTTCTTTGGCTTAACGGGCCGCATTCAGATCGAAAATCAAGATATACGCCTACTTATTCCCACTACGTTTATGAACCTCAGTGGTAAAGCCATTGTAGCCATGGCTAACTTTTATCGGGTCGCCCCTGAAGAAATCTTAGTGGCTCATGATGAAATGGACATGCCCCCTGGCGTAGCCAAGTTTAAATTAGGCGGCGGACATGGCGGCCATAACGGGTTGCGCGATACCATTAATAAGTTGGGTAATAACAAGAATTTTTATCGTTTACGAATTGGCATCGGCCACCCCGGTCATAAAGATAAAGTAACCGGCTATGTATTAGGGAAAGCGCCAGTACATGAGCAAGCTTTAATTGAAAGCGTGGTTGATGAAGCAGTTCGCACAACGAATATACTGGCAAAAGACGGCATCGCAAAAGCGATGAATCGACTTCACAGCTTCAAAGCAGAATAATTTAAGGTAAACACTCATGGGTTTTAAATGTGGCATCGTTGGTCTTCCTAATGTAGGTAAATCAACTCTATTTAATGCATTAACACAAGCAGGCATCGAAGCGGCTAACTTTCCATTTTGTACGATTGAGCCAAACACAGGTGTAGTTCCTGTGCCTGACCTACGCCTTGACGCCCTATCTGAGATCGTTAAGCCACAACGCGTGATCCCAACATCAATGGAATTTGTTGATATTGCAGGCCTAGTCGCAGGTGCATCAAAAGGCGAAGGCTTAGGTAATAAGTTCCTTGCTAACATTCGTGAAACAGATGCCATTGGCCATGTTGTACGTTGCTTTGAAAATGACAATATCGTTCATGTTACAGGTAAAGTAGACCCAGCTGATGATATCGATACGATCAATACTGAATTAGCACTAGCTGATTTAGACAGCTGTGAAAAAGCGTTAATCCGCGTGGCGAAAAAAGCCAAAGGCGGCGACCAAGATGCTAAATTTGAAATCACCGTACTTGAAAAAATTAAAGCGCACCTTGAAGAAGGTGAAATGATCCGCAGTCTAGGCCTAGAAAAAGAAGAAACAGCAGCCGTTGCGTACATGAACTTCCTCACAGGTAAGCCCACCATGTACATCGCTAACGTCAATGATGATGGCTTTGAAAACAACCCTTACCTAGATATCGTTAAAGCCATTGCAGAAAAAGAAAATGCCGTGGTGGTAGCAGTGTGCGCTGAAATCGAAAATGAAATCGCTGAGCTAGACGAAGACGAGAAAAAAGAGTTTATGGACGAAATGGGCTTAGAAGAGCCTGGCCTAAACCGCGTTATCCGCTCAGGTTACGAATTATTAGAGCTGCAAACCTACTTTACTGCAGGTGTAAAAGAAGTGCGCGCTTGGACCTTCCCGAAAGGCTCTACTGCACCACAAGCCGCTGGTAAGATTCATACCGATTTTGAAAAAGGCTTTATCCGCGCAGAAATTATTGGCTACGACGATTACATTCAATTCAAGGGCGAATCTGGCGCAAAAGAAGCCGGGAAATGGCGTCAAGAAGGTAAAACATACGTCGTTAAAGATGGCGACGTAATTCACTTCTTATTTAACGTTTAAGTTAATCTAAGCTGCAGATTAGATAAGCCTCGCACTGCGAGGCTTTTTTGTATCTGGATAAAAACTATTGACGCTTAGCGCCAATATCAGCGTATCTCGCTTTCGCTAGCAGCCGCAATGCGGGAGATCTTCGTCTTTATCTAATAGTCGATTAACAAATCACCAAACTGGCAAGCTAGCGTTTAATTTATAAGCACACAGAAGAAAACTCGCTTTTTTTTACTAAAAAACTATTGACGCTTAGCGCCAGTATCAGCGTATCTCGCTTTC
>NZ_JAUOPX010000053.1:0-29556 GCF_030547455.1 Motilimonas sp. 1_MG-2023
GAAATTAATTAGATCACACAACGAGATGCGTTTCTATATATTTGATAGCGAAAGATATTTTGTGGGGATTCGCTAGATTGAAGCGTTATGTGACTACCAAGTACTTTCGTTACAGAGGTGTTTTTATGCGGAATTTAAAAGAAAAAATTAAAATAATAGATAAATTAATTTTGGATGATACACCTCAAAGCGTAGTCTACGCTGCTCTTGAATGTAGACTAGCAATCGAATTGGTTTGTTACGAAAGATTAAAAGTATCAATAGGAAAAATGTCTAAAAATGAAGTCGATTGGCAACCTAAGAAAGTAATCCGACAAATTTTGGCAGAAGAAAACCCAAACGCGACTCAGGAGTTAACCCTGTCAATTTCAACTGAGCCTAATGAAGAGTCTGATGATAACCCATCTTTGGAGGAGTTTAAGGCAAAGTCATATGTTAAGCTTGGTACGCAATCAGAGTTAGATATAAATAAGTTAGCTAGATCTTACCAAGCTTTATCTAATTTAGCCCTTCATGTTTCTGTACCCAAAAATCAAACAATTCAGACATATGGTGACGCTAAAACAATTAAGCGAAAATTAGAAGAAGCTCTTGTTCAGCTTAGAGCGGTTAGCTGCGGTAATCTTGTATTAGGAGGTATCGGACCAGAGTACAAGTTTCAATGTCTAGCATGTGATTCTTTAATAACCCGAAAGGTTTCTGCATTACACGATGGTAAGATAGTTCACTGTAATTCGTGCATTGAAAGTTACTTAATATCTATAAGTGATGGGGAAATCTTCCACTCTCGCAATGTATATGAAGTACCTTGTGATACTTGTGGTACGGCATCTCTTGTTTCTAAAAATTTATTTAGGAATATGAATGTAGAGGAATGCCACGAATTGAAGTGTGATGGCTGTAATAAAAAACTGTATGTCAGGTTAATGCCAACAATGTATAAGTGTCGAGAACAAGTCACATAACAGATAAGAATAGGTGTCGCGAAGCCGACACCCTATATTCAAGTGTTGGACAATGCTCGGATTATCCCCGGAACCTCGCCGATCTCGCGTTCTGCCTTATTAAGTAAATTGCTGCATTGAGCGTTAACCGCGCTTCGCCTGAGTGCCTTTTTCAAGACGAGCGGGAAGGATGCAAGGGGCGATCATTATGGAAACGCTTACCTTATCAGTTTGTTACGGCTTGCCTGTGTGTTGTTTCTTTATTCGTATTCCCTTGTTTACGCGCTAGGCGTGATGAATGCCATTATCCTTATTGCGTCCTTGCGGGGTTGATTATCTCGGTCGCAAGATACCAATGCAGCGCATGCTGTGTTGGCAGCAAGGGCAAGTGCGCGTGGGCTGGCTCAGTGGCTTAAAAATAACAGCACCCTCCTAAATTTGAAGCTTGTCACGTCGGCCCTAGCGCGACAAAAACAGCTTATATGCTGGGTTGTGGGTTTCTTCTTTTACTTCATAACCTAGCTTGTCGAGATGCTGAGTAAACTCGTCGTTGTCATTATCCGGCAAGCTAAAGCCAGCTAATACGCGGCCATAAGCAGCGCCGTGATTGCGATAGTGGAATAAAGTAATATTCCAGCGCGTGCCTAAGGTTTGCAAAAACTTAATTAACGCGCCCGGCTGCTCAGGAAACTCAAAGCTAAACAAGCGCTCTTCAATGGCACGATTAGGCCTGCCGCCAACCATATAACGCACGTGTAGCTTGGCCATTTCATCATTCGACAGGTCCACCACCGGGTAACTGGCTTGCACAAGGTTATCGGTCAGCTGGTGCAGCTCATCAAAGCCGCCGGGAATGCGCACGCCGACAAAAATGTTAGCTTCTTGATCACTGGCATAACGGTAGTTAAATTCGGTGATGGCACGACCGCCGAGCATGTTGATGAAATCTAAGAAAGCCCCTTTATGCTCAGGGATAGTAACCGCTAGCACCCCTTCTTTTTGCTCACCCAACTCACAGCGCTCAGACACATAACGCAAGCTGTGAAAGTTCATGTTAGCGCCACTTAAAATCGCCGCCATGCGCTGCCCAGATAACTGATGATCATGCACATAACGCTTTAAGCCCGCTAATGAAAGGGCGCCAGATGGCTCAGAAATAGCACGGGTATCTTCATAAACGTCTTTCACTGCAGCGCAGATTTCGTCGGTGCTGACGGTGATCACTTCATCTAAATAGTGCTGGCATAAACGAAAAGTTTCGGTGCCAATGGTTTTTACCGCCACGCCATCGGCAAATAAGCCGACTTTTTCCAATGCCGTGGGTTCGCCGGTTTCTAAAGCAATTTTTAAACAGGCGGAGTCTTGTGATTCAACACCGATCACTTTAACGTGCGGCATTAACTGCTTAACATACACGGCAACGCCTGCCGCTAAACCGCCGCCGCCAACGGGGACAAAAATATGGGTTAAGTGGGTATCTTGCTGTAGCAACTCTTTACCAACCGTGCCTTGGCCAGCAATGATATCGGCATCATCAAACGGGGGGATCAAGGTGTAGCCTTGATTAGCCGAAAGCTGTTTGGCGTGTTGGCTGGCTTCATCAAAACTGTTGCCCACCAGCTCGACTTGCGCGCCGAGTTCACGCACCGAGGAAACTTTAATATCAGGGGTGGTTTGTGGCATCACAATAATGGCTTTGATGCCCATTTTCGATGCTGACATCGCCACGCCTTGAGCATGATTACCCGCTGAAGCCGCAACCACGCCTTGCGCTTTTTGCGCATCGGATAACGAGGCTAATTTGTTATAAGCGCCGCGCAGTTTAAACGAATGCACTGGCTGTTGATCTTCACGCTTTAACAATACTTGATTGCTAATGCGTGCGCTCAGTTTTTTAAGTGGCTGCAGTGACGTTTCAACGGCCGCCTCATAAACAGGCGCCAATAGGATTTTTTTCAAATAATCCGCCGCGGTAAATTCTTGCTCTGTCATTTCAACCTCTTAATTCAAACCATCTAAAACAAAAAAAGGCCGCAAGCGACCTTTATTCGAGCATAACATTGATATTATTACGCTGTTTCAGCCATGCAAAGCCCTTTCAGCTCAACATGGCGTCAAACTAGCGATATTCTACGCTGTGTTTATTCAAACTTAGATTTATCGCGCACGGCACCCTTGTCAGCAGACAGAGCGTTAGCACCGTAAATTTTTAGCGATAGTGACACCTTACGTGGACGCTCACCCGGCTTCCATGCATCTTTACCTTTGGCTTCCATTGCAACGCGGCGCGCCGCTAACTCATCAGCAGGGACATCAAGGATGATCGAGCGAGTTGGAATATTGATATCAATGATATCGCCATCTTGCACTAGCGCAATCTCACCGCCCGATGCCGCTTCTGGCGACACGTGACCGATAGATAAACCTGAAGTACCGCCAGAGAAACGACCATCGGTGATCAAGGCACATTTTGCGCCTAAGCCCATGGATTTAAGGTAAGTGGTGGGGTACAGCATTTCTTGCATGCCCGGTCCGCCTTTCGGGCCTTCATAGCGAATAACAACCACTTCGCCCGCCACGACTTCACCACCTAGAATACCTTTTACAGCCGTGTCTTGGCTTTCGAACACTTTAGCTGGGCCACGGAAAGTAAAGTTGTCATCGGTTACGCCGGCTGTTTTCACCACACAACCATCAACGGCTAGGTTACCGGTTAATACCGCTAGGCCGCCTTCTAGGCTAAATGCATTTTCGATTGAGCGAATACAACCGCTTACGCGATCAGTATCTAACGTATCCCAGCGACAGTCTTGACTGAATGCTTTAGTGGTGCGAATACCAGCAGGGCCAGCACGGTAGAACTTTTTCACGTCCTCATCTTGGGTTTGCATGATGTCGTACTGAGCAAGCTGCTCCGCCATGGTGGTGCCCAATACGGTAGTTACTTGGTTGTTAAGTAAACCTGCGCGATCAAGCTCACCTAAGATGGCCATTACACCACCAGCGCGATGCACGTCTTCCATGTGATAAAGCGGGGTTGATGGCGCCACTTTACACAACTGAGGAATACGGCGTGACATTTCGTCCATGTCGGCCATATCAAAATCAATGTCGCCTTCTTGCACAGCTGCTAGCAAGTGCAAGATAGTGTTGGTTGAACCACCCATGGCAATGTCGAGTGCCATGGCATTTTCAAATGCCGCGCGACAAGCAATGTTACGTGGCAATACTGAGTCATCATCTTGCTCGTAGTGACGACGAGTGATTTCAACAATACGTTTACCGGCATTAATAAACAAGGCTTCACGATCAGCATGCGTTGCCAGCATCGAGCCATTACCCGGCTGCGCTAAACCTAACGCTTCGGTTAAACAGTTCATTGAGTTGGCGGTGAACATACCAGAGCATGAGCCACAAGTTGGACACGCGCTGCGCTCTACTTGCTCACTTTCTGAGTCAGACACAGTAGGATCGGCGCCTTTGATCATGGCGTCCACTAAATCGAGCTTGATGATTTGATCGGAAAGCTTGGTTTTACCCGCTTCCATTGGCCCACCTGAAACAAAAATCACTGGCACGTTTAGGCGCATTGACGCCATTAGCATGCCTGGGGTGATCTTGTCACAGTTTGAAATACACACGATAGCATCGGCACAATGGGCGTTAACCATGTATTCCACCGAGTCAGCAATCAGCTCACGTGATGGCAAGCTGTATAGCATACCGTCGTGACCCATGGCGATACCGTCATCAACCGCAATAGTATTAAATTCTTTGGCGATACCGCCCGCTTCTTCAACGGCTCTGGCAACCAATTGGCCCATGTCTTTTAAGTGCACATGGCCCGGTACAAACTGTGTGAAAGAGTTGGCAATAGCGATAATTGGTTTACCAAAATCATCATCTTTTACCCCGGTGGCACGCCAAAGGGCTCTTGCGCCGGCCATATTACGTCCATGAGTTGACGTTGCACTACGATACTTAGGCATAACAATTCTCTCTCACATTCAGTTTTAAATAAGTTTACCAAGCGCTGATGTTAATCAATCGCTTGGGTTATGCGCCCTAACATAATCTAACTGGGCTATTTTGTCTTGTTTTTCAAAACCTGCGGTTTTGAAAGGTTTAAGGGATAACGCTGAGTTAAACCACGGCTAATTTTGGCTCCACCGCGCGTTCACTAACCGCGACTGAAGTCACGCCAATCAATTTGCTCAGTTGCGCGGTTAGCAAGGCAATGGCACGTTCACTCTCTAGTGCAACCTGAAGCTCAACTTGTTGTAATTCGCTGTCTAAATTCATTTGCATATTTTGCACGCTAAAACCGCGGTGGCGCATCACGCGTAATACACGCTCTAATAATTCAGGGCTATGCTGAGCCGTAACCGTTAGGTGATGTAACATAATTAGCATTCCTCCATCATTTTATCGTTGGCTGCACCCGGTGGCACTAATGGCCAAACGTTTTCTTCTTCACTGATGGCGACATGTAAGATGTACGCCCCTTTACTGTTTAGCATGCGCTCAAGTGCCGGCTGCACTTGCTCTTTAACAACTATAGTTTCACCCGGAATATCAAACGCGGCTGCTAAGGCAACAAAATCTGGGTTATCGGTCAAAATAGTTTCGCTGTAGCGGCCTTCAAAGAACAACTGCTGCCATTGGCGTACCATGCCTAAACGCTGGTTATCTATCAGTAGAATTTTCACTGGCAGTTTGCGGCGCTTGATGGTGCCAAGCTCTTGTACATTCATCATAAATGAGCCATCACCCGACACTGCAATAACGGTATCGTGTGGACGTGCTACTTGCGCGCCAACGGCGGCTGGCACACCAAAGCCCATAGTGCCTAACCCTGAGCTTGAAAGGTGATCTCGCGGACTATCAAATTCGATGTGCTGCGCCACCCACATTTGATGTTGGCCCACATCACAAGCGACTACGGTATTTTTTGGCGCCATATCTGACAGCTGTTTTAATAGCAGCGGTGCATAAATAGCTTCACCGGGATGATCGTAACGCCAGTGATATTCTTGCCTCATGGCAATAGTGTGTTGTTGCCAGTCGTCAATATCCAACGGCATCGCTAGCTGCGGTAATACTTGTTTTAAATCTGCTGCAATTGCAACGTCAGCTTTGCGCAATTTACCCAGTTCAGCAGCATCAATATCAAGGTGAATAACTTTGGCATTCACCGCAAACTCATCCAATTTACCTGTCACGCGGTCATCAAAGCGCGCGCCTGCCACCACTAATAAGTCTGCTTCTTGTACCGCAAAGTTAGCAGCTTTAGTGCCATGCATCCCCACCATGCCTAAGAAAGCGTACTGATCGGGTGCGATGGTGCCAATGCCTTTTAACGTGGTCATACTCGGCATTTTGGTTTTCGCTAAAAAGTCGCGCAGTTCGGCTTCGGCGTGAGCTAACGTAACACCTCCACCTACATATAACAGCGGTTTTTTTGCTTGACTAAGCAATTCACGCGCAGCAGTAATATCTGTTAGTTCAGGTGAATTTGGCTCAGACACTTCGTGAGTAATACAGGCATGCTCAATGGCGGCTAATTGAATATCTTTAGGAATATCGACCAACACCGGACCGGGACGACCAGAGCGTGCCACTTCAAACGCTTGCGCTATCACTGAACCTAAATCTTCCGCGCGCTGCACCATAAAGCTGTGTTTAGTACAAGAAAGGGACATGCCTAACACATCAACTTCTTGGAACGCATCGGTGCCAATTAATGGTGAGGCCACCTGACCGGTAATCGCCACAATAGGCACTGAATCCAACAACGCATCAGCAAGACCGGTGATCAAGTTAGTGGCACCAGGGCCAGAAGTAGCAATGCAGACCCCCACGCCACCCGTTGAGCGTGCATAACCAATCGCAGCCATTGCCGCACCTTGCTCATGGCGACATAACAAGTGGTCTACACCACAATCATACAATGCATCATACACCGGCATGATGGCCCCGCCAGGGTAACCAAACACTTGCTTCACGCCTTGCTGTTGTAATGCCTTAACCACAAAATGGGCACCGTTCATAACCACACATCCTAAGTCAAAAAAAAACCCCCGAACCAGTTAAGGTGCGGGGGTTTAAAATGTTTGTCTGAGTTATTTTATCTTAGCCAACATTCCCCCGAGCGATGGTTGAATGACCACCACTAGGACCAGAATAATCAGGCTAACTATTTTAAACATTGAGCACTCAGTCACGAATTAATACAAAAACTGCCTACATAACTACCATAAATGCCCTAGAGCATCAACACAGTACAAAGGTGGTTTTTACCTGTAAATTGTTTTTTTGGTTCAGCAAACCTATACAAGATCCAGACATAATTAAAATACACAGAACAATAGACCAGTATTGATTAAATATGCAATATATAGACAAGGCAAATTTCCAATCTACCCGATCTGACTCAAAGCTAAAATAACTAAAAAAATTTCCATTAATTTTGCGATGCCAGATATCTGGCTAATACTTATACCCAGTCAACGAGGAACAGCTTTATTTCAACAAGAGTTTACATGCGTTTAGGCAAGGCATTGATTGCAGCTAATGACCTTCCCTTATTCAAAGTCAATCACACAGCATAAATGCCAGTAAAGCTTGCCCTTTGCCAGCGCACCAACTATTGAAAACACGGTGGCGCTCTGAAACATGTACCTTCTAGTTGATTGGGTATCGCACTGAACAAGGAGCCGTCATGTCACTTGCTATTGTATATTGTCGCAGCTTACTCGGGATTGATGCGCCAGAAGTGATGGTAGAAGTGCATTTAGGCCGAGGTTTGCCCGCCTTTAATTTGGTCGGCCTGCCCGAAGCCAGCGTTAAAGAAGCCAAGGAGCGGGTTCGAAGCGCCATTCAGAATTCACAATTTGAATTTCCCAGTTCGCGATTAACGGTAAACCTTGCACCCGCTGACTTACCCAAAAATGGCGGTCAATTTGATTTGGCGATTGCATTAGGCATTTTAGCAGCTTCAGGGCAGATCCCTGCGCAGCAGCTAAGCAAGTATGAGTTTTTTGGCGAATTGGCATTATCAGGCGAGCTTCGCTCTTGCCGAGGTATGATCCCCGTGGCCATGGCGGCGAGGGACGCGAAACGAACCTTAGTGTTACCAACAGCCAATGCGCCCCAAGTCAGTTGTGTCAGTGGCGAACATAAAATTGCTAATAATTTATTACAAGTGTGCCGCTTTCTCGCGGGACAAGAGCAACTCGACCATGCGCCACCACATCAACCATCACAAGAGAGCACCGAGTGTGCCGATTTGATTGATATTATTGGGCAATATCAAGGCAAGCGCGCCCTTGAAATTGCTGCGAGTGCGGGGCATCACCTGCTTTTGATCGGTCCACCAGGCACGGGTAAAACCATGCTAGCCAGTCGTATTCTAGGCATCATGCCAACACTAAGCGAAGCTGAGGCCCTTGAAACAGCAGCGATTTATTCAATTAGTGATTTACCTGATTTGCCTTGGCAAACTCGGCCTTTTCGCCAGCCTCATCACAGTGCGTCAGCGGCGGCTTTAGTTGGCGGCGGCGGTAAGCCAAAACCGGGCGAGATAAGCTTAAGTCATAATGGGGTACTTTTTTTAGACGAGCTGCCAGAATTTTCCCGTGTTATTTTAGACAATTTGCGCGAACCGATGGAAAGTCAGCAAATCACTATTTCACGCGCCACCGCTAGGTTAAATTTTCCAGCTAAATTCCAACTTATTGCAGCGATGAACCCGAGTCCATGTGGCTTTCATCAAGGTGAGCTGAGTCGAAGCACTCCCGATCAAGTTCAGCGATATTTACAACGCTTATCAGGCCCTTTTCTCGACCGCTTCGATATTTCGGTGATGATCCCTGCTTTACCTAAAGGGAGTTTAAGTAAGCCAAGCCAAGAAGGAGAAAACAGTGCCGTCATTAAAGCACGGGTGATAGCCAGTCGCGATAGACAACTCGCTCGACAAGATAAGCTTAATGCGCATTTAACCGCGGCCGAAATCAAACAGTTTTGTCCGTTAACTGCTGGTGACAGTGAGTTTTTAGAAAATGCCATCGAAAGGCTTGGCCTGTCGGTTCGTGCTTGGCACAGTATTATCAAGGTTGCACGTAGTATTGCGGATTTGGCAGATGATCCGAAGATTAGCCGATCTCATCTCACTGAAGCATTAAATTATCGTGCGATGGAACGCCTATTAGCCAGCTTAGGTAAAATGTGACCCTTTATGTGAGAGTAAGGCTTGAATATCTTTAAATGAAATCAGGTGAATGCCTTGCCGCTTAATAAATGCCTGTAATTCTTTGCTGAGCATTGCATGATAATCTGCCACCCGTATTTGCCAATCAGCGCCAGGGCAAATAGCACGCAACTCAGGGGTATCAAGAGAAGGATGTAACATAAAGAAACTGACGCCTGCAGGTAACTCTGTTAACAAGTGTTTAATGTGCCCCACGCGATCATCCGCATGTTTGTAAGGCAGGCTACACCAGTTATCAAACAAGGGAGTATCTGCTTGCTCCATCTCCCACGTCGTTGCTAGCACATCAGGCCATTCTGGAACCAGAGGGGTTTCGCTACGTTGCATTTGTGTATGTTTGATAAAGGGCGCAACCCTATTAAGATAATCCGAATGTAAGGCCATCATAGGTAAGTTATAACGCTGAGCCACACGATAAAATATCGGCAAGGTTTTCGCTGATAACATCGCAAACATATGCGAATCTAAATGAGAAATAGGCATGCCTACTCGCAGTGCGGCTTCTATTTGTGCCACCACTTCCTGCTCAACAGCTTCAGCCTGCGCCAGCGACCAGCAAGTATACTCACTACGATGAAAAAAGCCTTCAGCATCGACTAGGCCCGATTCTGGCGTAGGATTAGTCAATGGACGCCAGCGGTATTCTTGCCATTCTGACGTTAACATCAGGTGAACACCTAAGTCAGCATCAGATTGCGATTTGGCTAAGTTTGCTGCCGATAAAAACCACGGGCAATTCACCATCACAGAGCCCGATCGGGCCAAGCCAAAATCTTTTAAATCTTGATAAGCCTGCACGCTTCCTAGATTCATGCCGATATCGTCACAATGAAACAACACCACCCGATCTTCTAGCCCAAAGCCTAGCTTTTGTAACAAAGTATTTTTCATTGCCCGCCCTTACATTCAATAATTAAAATTTAAGTGATCATCGCAAGCAAGCATGACAAATAAATAATAGAGCAATGATTCATAGTACAAAATAACCAATACCGCAGACAGTGTCGATGATGTAAGGCAATTATACCCAATCAATCTGGAGATGCTTGATTTCAGCAAGATTTTACACGCGTTTAGACAAGGCATTGATTGCAAGTAATGGCTTTCCCCTTATCAAAATCAATAACGCAGCATAAACGCCTGTAAAACTTGCCCTTTGGGAGCGGCTCTGAAACATGCATCTTCAAGTTAATTGGGTATAACTGACTCGAAAAACACACAACCAACGTTGGCGCATCCATGGGGCAAACATTCACTACTTCAGTCCCAATTTTTTTGCTAATCGATGTAAGTTACCATTATCTAGTTCAAGATCCCGTGCCGTAGAGGCCCAATTGTTATTATTGCGCCGATAACATTGCGCGATTAGGTCTTTTTGGAATTGCTGCGTTGCTAGTTTTAACCCCACGCCTTGCACCTCTATCCGAGAAAGTATCGCGCTTTTTGCGCTGGTTTCATTCTCTATGCAGGGCACATTGGTAAGGGCTTTTTCACCTTCGTGCCCAGCTGCAAAACCAGCATGAAGCTCTGGCAACAGCATCTCAGCCGTCAACACCAAGTGGCTCAGATTATCTCCCACTCGCGCAATCACGGCAGCACGATTAATCACATGTTCAAGCTCTCTAATATTGCCCGGCCAGTGATGCTGCTTAATCGCGGCAATAAAACTGTCATCAAGACGAATACCACTCAGCCCTAATTTTTGCCGACAGCGTTCAGCGAAAAAACCCGCCAACAGCACCACATCTCCCTCTCGATCACGTAACGGTGGCACAAACAACGGAAACACACTCAACCTATGATACAAGTCGGCGCGAAAACGGCCTGCCCGAACCTCTTCATCTAAACTGCGATTCGTCGCCGCAACAATGCGCGTATTAACCCGAATATGACAATCATCCCCCACCCGCTGAATATCACCAAATTGCAGCGCTCTTAATAGCTTAGCTTGTAGCGTTAGAGTCAACTCTGCAACTTCATCCAAAAATAAGGTGCCATTATCAGCTTGCTCAAACTTGCCTTTGCGATGACTAATCGCGCCAGTAAAGGCACCTTTAACGTGACCAAACAACTCACTTTCCGCCACCGATTCTGGCAATGCGGCACAATTCAGGTAAACCAAATTTTCGTTCGCTCTGGCTGACTGAAAATGCATGGCATTGGCTACCAGCTCTTTACCGACTCCCGTTTCTCCTGTCACCAAAACCGTTAAATCTGTGTTAGCCACTGCATTTATCTGAGCCCTTAGGTCGGTCATGACCGCCGAAGTGCCGATCATTTCTTGACGTATACTGTGTTTTTCGGTCAACGGCTCATGGCCAAGCAAGGTTTGCTTTTCCAATTGCTCAAGTAATAGTGCGCCATGTAGCGCACTGGCGGTTAACGCGCTGACAATGCGTAGGTCATCGTCGGCAAAGTCTTCAAATTGCTCGGGGTCAAAAGCATCAATGGTCATTGCGCCAAGCAAACGCCCGCCAATGTTCAAGGGCAAGCCAATACATGAATGCACCTGTAATTTATCATCATGATTAGGGATCAAACCATCGTAGGGATCAGGCAAGTCACTGTCGGCAGGAAAGCGAACTACATCTCCGGCACGGGCGATCGCTTCCAGCCTCGGATGAGCCGAAACAACAAAGCGCCGGCCCAGTACTTCGTCGGCCAAACCATTAATAGCTAAAGGAATGAAGTGTTGTTCTTGAAATAGCAATAATGCTGATGCATCGCAGTTAAGCGTGCGACGAATGGTCGACAATAGCCGTTCAAACCGATCTTGGCTGGATAGACTCGAATTAAGATCAAGAGCAACTTGAAGCCATTGAGAAGAAATTTTTGCCATTACAACATCCTAAGTTGTGTCATTAAGACAATGGTACTGTCTTTTTAACACATGTAAAGAGTGTCAAAATAACACAATTAATAACTATGCAAAAAATAAATACAACATAAACAGCAAGATACGACTTGGCATGGCGCCTGCAATGCATAGGTTGAATTTATTAATTTATCTTTAAACTATAGCAGGAGCAAACCATGACCATCCACGTAAAAAATAACATTCATTGGGTCGGCCAACGCGATTGGGAAGTACAAGATTTTCACGGCACCGAATACAAAATGACCAAAGGAACCAGTTATAATAGCTACCTCATTAGAGAAGAAAAAACCGTACTAATTGATACGGTAGATCATCGTTTTAGCCACCAATTTTTACAAAATCTTGCGCTAGAAATTGATTTAAAGAAAATCGATTTTATTGTGATAAATCACGCTGAAGAAGATCATTCCGGTGCGCTTTCAGCCCTCATGGAAAAAATTCCAAATACCCCTATTTACTGTACCGAAGCCGCCATTGATTCAATTGTGGGGCATCACCACCACCCTGAATGGAATTTTAACACCGTAAAAACTGGTGATACCCTTGATATCGGTAACGGCAAGAAGCTTATCTTTATTGAGGCCCCCATGTTGCATTGGCCTGATAGCATGATGACTTACCTAACAGGCGACGCGGTACTCTTTAGTAATGACGCTTTTGGCCAGCACTATTGTGATGAGCATTTATTTAATGATGAAGTTGATCAAAATGAACTATTCGATCAATGCTTGCGTTATTACTCAAATATCCTTACCCCCTTCAGCAGCTTAGTAACCGCTAAAATTAAAGAAGTACTGAGTTTCAATGTTCCCGTAGACATGATTGCCACGTCCCATGGCATTGTTTGGCGCGACAACCCCACCCAAATAATTCATCAGTACTTAGCATGGGCCGATAATTATGCGGAAGATCGCATCACTATTTTCTATGACTCCATGTCAAATAACACCCGAATGATGGCCGATGCCATTGCACAGGGGATCCATGATGTCGATCCAAAAGTTGCGGTAAAAGTATTTAACGTTTCAAAACACGATAAGAATGACATTCTTGCTAATGTGTTTCGTTCAAAAGGTATTTTTGTTGGCTCATCAACCATGAATAACGTCATGATGCCTAAAATTGCGGGCATGCTGGAAGAGATCACAGGATTAAGATTTAAAGCTAAAAAAGCCGCCGCTTTTGGCAGTTATGGTTGGAATGGTGGCGCAGTTGATCGGATCCACGCACGCTTAACCGATGCCGGCTTTGAAACAGCGTTAAGCCTAAAAACAAAATGGCGTCCAGACGGTAAAGCCATGCAAGCCTGTCGTGAACATGGTCGTCAAGTAGCAAAAAATTGGGCCTTACAAAACAACACACTGCAACCGCCCATGAGTGCGCAATCAGCAGCGCCAGCCCCATCAACCACCGTAATAACCGAGCCCGTTCAACAGCAGGGTAATTCTCAAGAGATGATTTGCACCGTATGTAATTGGATTTACGATCCCTTAGTAGGTGAAAGCAATCAAGGCATTGAGCCCGGCACACCTTGGCCTGAAGTCCCTGATTACTTCCTTTGCCCTGAATGCAATTTGGGTAAGGAAGTATTTGTGGCATGTCAAAAGAAAGCTGAGGAGGCAGCTTAATGAGCGCACCATTAATTATTATTGGCAGTGGTTTTGCCGCTTATCAGCTCATTAAAACACTGCGCCGCCAGCAATCTGATATCGCCATTCAAGTGATCACCACTGACGCAGGAGATGAGTACAACAAACCAGATTTGAGCCATGTATTTACGCGCAATCAAAGTGCGAACGACTTAGTGGCGCTAAGCGGCGCACTGTTTTCAGAGCAGTATCAAGTTTCCTTGGTACCCCACACCCGTGTTGAAAGTATTGATACTCAAGCTCGCTGTGTGTTGGCCAGCGGTCAACGCTACCCCTATAGCAAGCTGGTTTTAGCAACTGGGGCCCAAACTTTTATCCCCACGGTTGCGGGCAACGCGGCAGCTGATGTGCTGACGCTGAATAGTTTGCAAGAATATCGCGACGCACAACAACGCATTGCGCAAAGTGAACGAATTCTGATTATGGGAGGTGGATTAATCGGCGTGGAGTTAGCAATGGATCTCATTGCTGCGGGTAAGCAAGTGCGTATCGTAGAAACACACTCACATATGCTCGCCAACTTAATGCCTCATTTTGTCGCCTCATCCCTTGAACAACAGCTACTCAAAGAGGGGGTAAAGATGGAGTTCACTAGCCACGTGACGGCCATTAACAGAAACCCAAGTGGTTTAGTGGTAAGCACGGCTCAAGGCCGAATACATGAAGTGGACTGCATTATTTCAGCGGCGGGCCTGAGCCCTAACACTCGTTTAGCGAAACAAGCAGGCATAGCCGTAAACGTCGGTGTACTCGTCGACAAACAGTTAAAAACCTCTGTTGCGGACATTTATGCGCTGGGTGATTGTGCCGAAATTGATGGCAAGGTCATGTCCTTTTTACAGCCTATCGTGCTCAGTGCCAACATCTTAGCCAAACAATTGTTAAGTGAGCCAGCAGAGCTTAATCTACCCGCCATGATGGTGAAGGTTAAAACGCCTAACTACCCAATCCAGCTGGGTGGTCACTTTAGCGCAACGTCAAACTGGCAAGTCAATTTTACCACCCAAGGGTTAACGGCAAAGGCTTACAATTCCGAGCAAAAGCTGACGGGGTTTGTAGTGACACGCGATTGTGTTAATCAAGCCTTTCCACTATTGCGAGAGGTACAACTCACCCAATAACACAACGCCACAACCAGACCAAAGGGGCTGATTAATCGGCCCCTTTTCATCAACGCACCTTGATGGGCGTTGTTAATGATATAAAAAATAGCCTCATTATTGGCAGCAAGATCAAAGATCCATTATGCTGCCTTTCTTGTTGCCATGATTGATACTAAATATATGCCATCACAACTCCCCCATGGTCAAAAATGGTTTTTCCGTTTACTAGCACTGCTGGGTATCCAGCCTAAAGACAGCCAAAGCACAATAGGTATTCCACTGCTAGAGCGTGTTAAAGTGGCTATTGCTGCATTTATTACCTTGTTTTTGGTCACTTGGGTTAGCTTATCGCTTCAAGACCCCCAAGCTGCAACGGTACTATTAGCTTCAATGGGGGCATCGGCGGTCATTATTTTTGCTTTGCCCAGCAGTCCGTTGGCCAAAACCTGGAATTTTATGGCAAGTCATAGCCTTGCCTGTTTGGTCGGGCTTGGGATGACGTATGTTGTGCATGATTTTGCTCTGATGGCAGGGTTCACGGTAGCGGCAATATTGATGCTGATGTACATTTTTCAGTGCATCCATCCGCCTGCGGCCGCCACCGCGCTAGTGCCGGTGATCGCCAGTCAAAGTGGTGGAGTTAATTACACCATTATTACTTCAGTGGCAATTAACTTAGTAGTATTTTCTGCGGTGAGCATATTGCTTAATCGCTTCGTTTTACAGCGCGCCTCCGCTAAGTTAGTGAAGCAATATGACCCCATACACTTACATCAAGATCATACTCCACTTAAACGATTAGGCCTGCAAACTGACGACTTAATGCATGCCATTAACAGCTTTGATTCTGTTGTCGATATTAGTGAGCAGGATTTAGAACAGATTTATCAACAAGCTCAACTGCATGCATACCAAAAGCGCTGCGGGGAAATACTAAGTCGCGATATCATGTCGCAAGATTTAATCACCATAAACCAAGACGCTTCTTTAGGCACGGCATGGAAATTACTGCAAAAACATAAAATTAGTATGTTGCCAGTAATAAATTCAGAACAAGAATTGCTAGGAGTCATTTCCAGTACCGATTTTTTAAAGCAGCTAACTGTACCCAGCTACGCGGGCCTGTTGCGTCATTTAAATGCGCTATTAATTAAGCGTAAACATAACGATGAAATTCAAAATCGGGTGCAAGACTTAATGGTGACGAACGTAACTGTGGTCAAAGATAGTGATCATATTGTGGCTCTGGTTCCTTTGCTATCAGACATAGGCTTGCACCATATTCCGGTACTTGATGCGCAGCAAAAGTTATGTGGCATCATCACTCAATCTGACTTAATTGGTGCACTGTATGCGGTGCATAACCGCCAGTACTAATGACCATTAGTGAAGCCATGACGTAAAAAAAGGCGAGCCGAGGCTCGCCAAACAAACACTGAGTAGACAGTGATTCAAGGGTATGGAACTAATCGTCGAGTAAAATCTTGTCTATTTGCTGATCGCCATTAGTATCAATAAGTACCACCTCATCAAGCTGTGCTGCCTTGGTGAAAAAATCAGCCACAGACATACCACCTTCAATATCGGTTTCAGCGGTCAAACTAAGAGTGAAACCAGCGACATTGACTTGTTGATTAGCAGCATCTAAATGAGCTGATGCTAACTCAACTTCAAGCATCACATCGGCTTCACTTTCTTCCCGCTCCACCTCTTCGGCAACCCATTGCGAGTCAGATTCAAATAAATCGAGTTCAAGATAATCACCTACCGCAATATCTTCTAGGTTAAAGCGACGTACATCGTCACGATCATCGTCCCATTTGGTACGCTTATTAACAACGACACTAATCGGCTGACCAAAGGCAGATAAGCTGAGCGTTTGAGCGTCAAGATCTACACTTTCAACCCGTGTTGACAGACTCACCTCTTGCTCATCTTTGCGACGTAACACCTCAATGGATTCAGCCACTAGCACTTTGTTTACCATCACACCTTCAACTTCAACTAACAAATCCACACTTAACTCAGATTCAAGCTGAACGGCACTGGCATCAACCGTTATACCATTTAAAGTAAAACTAGTTTGACTGTCTAACGCTGAAATTAAGCCTTGTAGCTCAACTTCCTGTTGCTCTGAAGGTGTTAAAGAATCAATTTCTAAGGCTAAAATATCTTGGCTATCAATCGTATTTAGTGTCCCTTCCACTTTCACTCGCTCACCTTCAGCAAGCTCCCCATCAGAGTTGGCGGTCGCTAGACTGATTGTGAATGGAGCCACGCCATCACTGACAACTAAGGAGAACTGAGTATCGCTTAGGTTTGTCACATTACCGATCATTTGAACTTCAGACACATTGGCAACAAAAGGGGCAGCTTCAAGCTCAAAATAACTCACTTGGAATTGGCCTTGTGCATTATAGAAACCACTTAGCTCAATCATGCTGCCGGGTTTAAGTAAATCGGCGTTTTGTTGCAACTGTTCAAATGTCACCTCTGCAAATTCCGTTGCCTGGCTGTCAACAACAGCGGTCACTCCCATCACTGGGATCATGATTTGATTACGTCCTACTATCTGGATGTTGCCACTAACAGGGCCTTTAATACCCGCATCAAAATAGACTTTATTGGCCGTGCCCGATTCGCCTTCGGCATCACCTTCAACACGAACTAGCATACCCATGGCAAGCGCTGATTCATTCACCAATTTGCCATTGACAAAGAACTGGCTGTTATCGGTGTTAAATCTGACACCATTTACGTAGATACTACCAAAGCCGCTGATAACGCCTGAATAGTTATTACTTAACGCAACCCCCGTACCGCCAATGCCACCGCCACGATTCGCTGTCGAACCACCACCACAAGCCACGAGTGTTGACCCTATCACTAGGGCACCTAAACCAACCGCCAGGTTACTTAACTTCATCATCCTGATTTCCTAATTTATTCTGGTAATAATAAATTCCCAGACTGACATAATGACAATCTGATTCATCTTCACCTTCTGGGATTTCCTGTTCGCCGAGCCACAGGTTAAATTGTTCTAACAATGCTTGAGAATGCTCAGCGGCATACGCTTGGAACAGAGGCAGATCTTTAGCCTGAATTAATGAATTCGATACTTTTCTTTGGAACCAGAGCTGATCAGCATCACAAACAAGGTTGTGATTTAAAGTGCTGATCAGCTCAGCGGTATCCGCGCCAAGAATTGACAATTTTGCTATTTCATCTGCTTGCGGGACAAAGGCGTGCTGTACCAACATAACACCGCGTTCTGAAATAACAACGTTGCCCGCCGCGTTAAGCACATCCAACATAGCTTTGGTGGGGATATCACCA
The DNA here is from genome assembly GCF_030547455.1 of Motilimonas sp. 1_MG-2023. Taxonomy (NCBI): domain Bacteria; kingdom Pseudomonadati; phylum Pseudomonadota; class Gammaproteobacteria; order Alteromonadales; genus Motilimonas; species Motilimonas sp. 1_MG-2023. Next base: position 18,183 of record NZ_JAUOPX010000053.1, read on the forward strand.
CTATATCGCTTAACGAGTGCGGCAAATGAACCTCTGTCACCTTCAACTGACAGGATAGAAGGGTGTAAAGGTGCATCTGAAAACTCAGCGTCATTCAACCAACCACTAATAACCCGGGAGGCCCGATTATACTTATTCCCAGTAACATTATTTAATGGTTGCTTGAGATCATGCAGACGTTTAGTTTCTTTACGCGTTAAACCAGTGAGAGCAGCGACACGAGAGAGCGTTTGCTTTTTACCACTTTCACCATGTTCATCAAACGCAACGTCTACATAAACCTTTTTTACTAACTCACTGAATACACTAAACACGACACCGTTACGCAGTAGAATGCGCACCAGTGGTCTCAGGATCATTAGTAGTGCCTTTTTAAGGGCTATTTCACGTATTTCATTCATATTTGGGATTATATTCCCAAATTTATTTTTTTCAAGTTATATGACAATTTTATTACTAAGATGGCCAAAATCAGTCTAAAAGCTTAATGAGCCAGAGATCCGTTTCCGTCTATCGTAGCCAAATAAAGTATGCTGTACGGCAAAAGGTCATTTTCAGGAGGGTAAACAGGAAACGTATGGAAACATTTATGCAGCAAGCATAAATTCATTTAGCTAACTAAGGTTCGAGTTAATTAGCGCCCTAAATTACGTTGTAGCCAAGGCAACGCCACTTGCTCCATCTGTGTTTGCCAACTAGCCGTCGCATTCTCAAAATCATGTGATAAATAATGCTCATTAAATAATTGATGTAGCCCTTCACAGCCCTGACTAAAGTCAGCCGCGACACTGCCCCCACAAGCCAAAAATATGTCGGACTGCGGATACTCTCGAAAATAGATGGCAAGTTTGTTGTTCCAATCCCCCATGCCTGTATACCAAGCCTGCTGCATTGACACATCTTCTTCCGTATCGGTAAATTGTGGTATTTGTCCGTATAGCTCACCCTCTACTGGGCTAACTGCAGCGGAATAAGCATTGAGGATAGGCCTAGGAATACGCGAAATCGATTGCTTTAGCTGCTTATTTTGCAACACCATAGGGCTAAATGCAGCGAAGTGCTGAACATTAGAGGGAAACTGTAGCCCCAAATTCAGTACCGCCAACCCACCCATTCCAAAGCCAAGCCATGCCGCTTCATTCGGTGAGTGACTTACCCTGATTTGTCTTTGCACCTGAGCTTGTAAGTCGAACAGAAGGTAGTCTTGCCAGTCCCCCGTTAAACTTGAATTAAGATAAAAGCTCCCTCCGAAGTCATTCGTCCCCGACACCGCGACTAATACAAACTCACTGTGGTTACTTTGGCTGAACCACTTATCCAGTACGGGTTGAATTTTTCTCAACTCATAAATACTCTGATTAAAATCGAGTAGCCAGTACATCACAGGGTATATTTTAGTGTGTTTAGCTCGGTAAGACGGAGGTAAATAAACCATCACCTCTTGCTTCACATCGGTGCCAAGTCGATTACCCGAAAGCATTTGAGCTTGGATCGGAATGGTTTTTAGCTGCCCATTTTCAGCTAGCGCAAAAATTGGCAGGTAGCAACAAACTGCGACGAGCCAATAGGTTATTTTCGTTGATGTCATCTTGCCCATAATTAAGTCCTCGCTGTAACCCCTTATTCAGATCTAGCATCGAAAATCCTCTCAACCAAAGCTAGTTAACGAAATTGACACAAATAAACACCAAATTAACAAATTCAACATGTTGAAATATAAAAATAAAATTTATCTATTCGATAGAAAGCGAGCAAAAGGATTAATCGTAAAGATATCGACTATAATTAAATCAGCCTCAGTTAATTCTTTTTCATCAATGGGTTAAGTGAAGAAGATCACGAACTGCCGATGAAATAATTGCTACTGTTGATACATCAACTAACCAAAAAGTAGTAGTTGCTTTTATACTTCTAGCCCGAAGGGGGAAATGATGAATACACAATTTATGGCCACAATTGCCGGCGAAGATCGTCCCGATTTACTCAAGTTGCTAGCAGGAAAAACTCACGCACTCGAAGGTCGCTGGCTAGATAGTAAGATAAGCCGCCTTGAAGGCCAGATAGCAGGCATCATAAAAATTGATATACCCAATGAAAATTTATCCGCGTTAAAGGCAGATTTTAACAGTATTCCTAATTTTCACGTCAGCACTTCTGATGTGAAACTAGTGACTATCACTGAATGCGCGCAGCTTAATCTAAAAATTGAAGCTAATGATAGACCTGGGATTATTAGCGATATAGCGCATTTTTTAGACAGTAAAGGGGTCGCCATTGAACACATGGAAAACCATCGCTTCGGCGTTATAGGCTTAGGTACAACAGTATTCATTGCTGAGCTTAGCTTAATGGTGCCAGTGGATATGGGCACTGAATTTCTGGTGGAAGAGCTTGAAAGGCTATCCAGTGATTTAAGAGTCGAAGTTGAAGAAATAGCTTAGCTACTTCACCAGAGAGATCAGGACTTAACAAAGTAAGTTAAGTCCCATTAGCTTTAATACCAAGCTATTTGTTCATCAGCCTGTGTAAAGAGCGCTTTATACTTTGCTTCTAGTTTATGGCGACGGATCTTGAGCGTTGGTGTTAACAAGCCATTCTCAGGTGTCCACGCATCACTTAAAATAAGTAAATGAGCTAACCGCTCGTGAGACTCTAAACGCTCATTAATATGCTCCAGCAGCTCAGCTAATTTTTTCCCCAATGTAACTTTATCCATTTCTTTAGCTAATTCTGACAAAATCAATAAAACCACTGGCTGTGCTAAACCATCACCAGCCACACAAACTTGTTCCACTAAGGAAGAATCTTCAAACTTGGCTTCAATAGGTACTGGCATGACATATTTACCCTTGGCTGTTTTAAACATGTCTTTTAGGCGACCAGTGATACGTACGAAGCCCTCATCATCAACTTCGGCCTTATCCCCTGTGTGAATAAAGCCATCCTTAGTATATAGCTGCCTTGTCAATTCAGGTTGTAAATAATATTTCGTGAGCATAGCATCACTTTTAAACAGTAATTCACCTTGCTCGGAGACTTTAATTTCTGCAGCGCTACCGGTACGTCCAACTGAATCAATGTGTTTTGAGTTAAAGGGGACATTTAGGGTGCCATAAGCTAATGTTTCCGACATCCCCCACGCTTGGCAAATGTTAATGTCTAACCGAGCATACCAACGCAGCAATTCCGTAGAAACCGCAGCAGAGCCACAACCCAATAAGCGAGCTTCTTCTAGGCCTAGAGCCACCTTAATTTTGTTTTTCACGATGCGATTAAGAAAAGGCACTTTAAGTAAAAAATCGAGTTTTTTCGGTGGCATTTTCTGCCAAATTCCTTGCTGAAACTTCAACCACAAGCGCGGAACAGATAAAAACAAGGTAGGCTTAATAGCTTGCAGGTTAGCATTAAATCGCGCTAACGATTCGACAAATGAGACACTAATTGAACCCGAAAATAACGCCGTACCTTGAATATATACACGCTCGGTAATATGCGCCAAAGGCAAGTAAGACACAGTTCGTTCACAGCCTTGTATATCTAGCTGCTCGATTAAATGGTACGACGCTTTAGCATAACCAGCAAAACTCATCACTACCCCTTTTGGCTCTCCTGTACTGCCAGAGGTATAAACAATGCTCATCTTAGCATTGGGATCGAGTGCATCGGGGTACGGAATAGGTTGGTTGTTTTTTACTAACTGCGACCATTGCAACGCAGCTGGCATCGTTTCTGTGACCATGGCAATACGCACCACATCACTCTCAATCCCCTTTTCTTGGTCTGCCCAGTGATCTAACGCACCGACAAAAATCGCCCTCGTTTCACTGTGCTTTAACACATAGTGAATGGTTTCACTGCTGGCGCTGGCATAAATGGGCACACTAACATAGCCAGCTAACATAATCGCAAAATCAGCAATAAACCAATGAGCGCTATTTTTCGCCAGTATCGCAATTCGCTCACCCGGCTCAAAGCCCATTGCCTTTAATGCACTGGCAATGCGACGTGCTTCATCGGCCACTTCAGCCCAAGTGTGTTCTATAAAAATATCGCCTTGAGGCTGGCGAAGAAAAACCTGCTCGGAAGCATGCTCTTGCCAGTATCGCAAAGCAGAAACTGGATGCGCAAATACCATAACTAAACCCTAAGATAGTAATTAATACCCATTTTAGGTGAACAAGCGACTAAATAACATAAACCAATACTTTCAACTCGCAATAATAGTTGATGTGTAAATGCCATAAGTGCTACCTAACAGCGACTATAAATACTAGGGACGCTTGAGCTTAGTTAATAATAGAGATAGCATCGCCACCAACTTTCATACTCCCGCCAGAAATGCCCACAATCCACTTACTTTTCGATATGAAGATCACAGCAGACTGAATAGGTAATTGCTTATGACTGACTGCTAGTCTTTAATGCGCATATAAAAATAAAAACGGTTACTCTACAAGCTATTAATTTAAGGAAGCAGCAAGTCATCATGCGTTCTTTGTGGGTCATGTTCATTGTTCTTGGCAATTTGTTGTTCAGCTGTGTTCAAGCAGCTGAACCTAAAGCGATTATTGCTTATTACAAGCAGTGGGGGATCTATAGCCCTAATTATCACATCAAGGATGTTCCAGTAGGCCAAGTTACGCACTTGGTTTACCAAAGTGCAAAATTTGATTCCGAAGGAACTGTAGAAGTTGGTGATGAATATGCAGATTTAAATTTACAATATCCTGACGCTGACGAAAGCATACCTTTTAGTGGCAACTTTGGTCAGATGGTGAGCCTTAAAAAGCGTCATCCCCATATTAAGACCATTATCTCTATTGGTGGCTGGGGCCGATCTGAACATTATTCAAACATAGCAGCAGACCCTGAATTACGACATGACTTTGCTAAGTCAGCAACCGAGTTTATGAAACGCTATCAATTTGATGGCATTGAAATTGATTGGAACTTTCCAGTTAAGACCCAACGCGCTAAACAGCACGGTTTAGCGGCAGATAAGAAAAATTTTACTCTCTTACTTGAAGAGCTAGACGAACAGCTTTACTTAGAAGGTCAGAAAGATCGTCGAAAATACTTATTAATTAGCACTATCTCAGCTGCAATTGGTTACGAACAGAACTGGGAGGTAAAGGAAGCCAGTCGCTACTTAGATTTAATCAGTTTATCAACTGCTTACATGCATGGTTACTGGGAAGAGGCGAAGATAGCCAACCACATCACCCCGCTCTATTTATCTGAAAGTACTCAGCAGAGACTTACTTCGCTTAAAACAGAAGCCAATTCAGTTAACTTAGCGGTGCGAGCTATTTTAAATGAGGGCGCACCAGCGGAAAAAGTAGTCGTGAATATCGCCAGTTTTGCCACTGCGTGGGACCAAGTGCCAAGTGACGACAAAGGGCTTTATACCCATGCTGGAGAAATAAGTTGGGGAAGTTGGGATACCACCAGCTCAGGTCGTACAGGTTTATACAATCGCGGCCACTTGATTGGCTTTCTTGATAATCCTCAGTATCAAAAAGGTTGGGATAACAGCGCTAAATCGGCTTGGATTTACAACCCAGAAAAAAATGGAGGTCACTTTGTTAGCTATGAAAGTCAAGACTCCCTCGCTGAAAAAGTTACTTACATAGAGCAACTTAACTTAGCTGGTATCGCCATTAGGCAAATTCACAATGATCTTAAAGGCAAAGATTCTTTAATTAGACAAACTTACGCAGCTTTCTACCCTTGGCAAGCCATTTTATTTCAAGCCAAGCTATTCTATGCCAATTATAAAAATCGGATTTTATTGACCACAGGCTTCTCATTACTAATGATCTTATTGCTCATTAGAATCAAGTATAGACATTACAAAGAGGAAGAAGCAGACGTAAAAGATCGTGAACAATACCTGCAGTTAAAATCACAGCTACAACAACTTAATACCCCTCTTCAAGGCATTGCGGCATTATCGCAACGTATTAAGCAACACCAAGGGTTACTCGCAGATGAGAGTCAGGCTAAGTTACAACAAATTGGCCAAACAGGACTTGAGATAAACCATTTAATCCACAGCTTATTACATGACACCACATTGTCTCACAACCCCCGAACCGCTGAGTTAGAGCCAGTAAGTTTTAGGGAGATATTAAATGTTAGCCTTAATATATTAACGCCCTATATTAAGAATAAAGATGTTTCAGTAACAGCCAAAGCAATCACAGATGACCTTACTGTGATTGCGGATCCTGTATATCTACAAAAATTACTTATTACCTTAGTATCTTGGGCTGTTGATAACTGTGACAAAGGTAAGTCTGTCATATTTGATGCCAAAGCCAGCCAAGGCTACTACCAGATCAGTATGTTGACAGAAGGCCGACCACCTCTAGTTAGCCCTGCACAAATGCCAAACATATCTCTAATTAAACAATGTGTAAGTGCGATTTGTGCCGAGATTACTTTCGACGCTAGCGCCACACAACACAGTTGCTACTTATCATTACAAAGTGCCAACACACCTCCGATAGAGTCGCTACCGAAAGTAAAAATATTGCCTGCGGATCCTCATCAACCAGAAGTTCAGAAAAGAACTCAACTGGAAGCAGCGAATGAACGATTGCAAACCTTACAGGCTTTTTCTTCTCAGGCTTGTAAGTTAAGGGACATTAATGAGCTCATCAAAGAAGCATTTGAGGTGTTCATTCATGATCCGAAGCAACCTATCGTTAAAGTGTATCAAGGCGATAGCGTGATACACAGTAACGAGGGTCAAGAAACGGAGCAACAAGATAGCGTGACTATCGCTCATCCCGATTTAGGCGAGTTTTGTTTCGAGCTATACAGCAAGGAACCACTAACAGAGGAAGATGTTTACTACTTCCATAGTTTGGTCACGCAGATCCAAATGGTTCGACGCCAGCTACATGAAATAACCAAAGAGCCACAACTGCTGTCAGAGCTGTATGAGATAGCTTCTCGTAAAGATAAAATCCTTTATATTAAAGCGGAGAAAGGCTACAGCGGTATTTACTTACCCAACACAAAAGACGCGATCTACCTGACTTTACGCTTGAAAACCATCAAGTTATATTTTGACGATGATGTGTTACTGCAAATCCATCGGTCTTGGCTAATCAATCCGAAAAAGGTCACTAAGGTGCATCAGTTAACTAAACTGAAGTACGAAGTTGAAATTGAGGGCCAGAGGCTGCCTATCGCACGCCCATATATTCCTGTGCTGAAACTACATTTTCCGCATTGGTTTATTTAACTTAATCGACTTAAGTAGTGAGGAGGAAAAATCCGAGCTTACGCACAAAACCACTATCGATTAAGTATCAGGTGTTCACAAATTCCACAGTTTCTGTAATGATGGCGTTCTTGGCACGGATTGCTAAGAAACACAACATAACAAGGAACGTTATTATGAAATTAAAAAAGTTAGCGCAAGCGGTCGCGTTTGCCTCTATTTTTGGCGCATCAGCACAAGTTGCAGCCAGTGCAGCAGACTTCAAAGTAGTTGGCTATTTCCCTTCTTGGCAGGGATCAACTGCGGAAGTGCAGTACGAAAAACTAACCCACATTAACTACTCATTCCTTTTACCTAATGCTGACGGCTCTTTAAAGCCAATTGATGCACCACAAACATTAATCGATTTAGTCAGTCGCGCCCACGCTGAAAATGTAAAAGTAGGTATTGCAATCGGTGGCTGGAATGGCGGTAACGACTCAGCCTTTGAAACACTCTCAGCCGATCCTACAGCGCGTGCCAACTTTATCAGCAATGTAATGGCATTCATCAACCAATACGATTTAGACGGTGTTGATATGGACTGGGAATACCCCGATCCAGGTCAAAGTGCAAAGCGCTACACGCTATTAATGGACGAGTTAAGTAAAGCCCTTAAACCACAAGGTAAATTTTTAACTGCTGCAGTCGTTGCCTATGGTAATACCGGTGCAGGCGTTGAAACAGAAGTATTTGAAGACATTGATTTTCTTAACTTAATGGCTTACGACGCAAACAATACTAACCACTCCACATACCAAGTTGCAGTCGAGTCAATCAATTACTGGGCTGGCCGTGGCTTAGCAAAAGAAAAAATAGTGCTTGGTGTACCTTTCTATGCACGCCCTACTTGGCAGAAATACCGTGATATCGTAGCTGCCGACCCAAGTGCAGCTTGCCGCGATTTATCAGGTGGTGGTCATTACAACGGCATTCCATTAATTAAAGAGAAAACGAGACTGGCCCTTGCTCAAGCAGGCGGTATTATGAACTGGGAGCTCACTCAAGATGCCCCTAACCAATACTCTCTGTTAACTGCAATGGATGAGGTTATCAATAACCTAAGTACAGGTGAGTGCGGCACAGCTGTTGAACCAACAGTTGAGCCAAGTGTTACCCCTACAGTAACTCCCACTGTTACTCCATCGGTTACACCTACAGTAACGCCAAGTGTTGAGCCCAGCGATGCGTGGAGCGCATCATCGGTTTACTTATCCGGTGATATCGTTATCCACAATGGCAATACGTATGAAGCGAAGTGGTGGAACCAAGGAACTGAGCCTGGCTCTACTCAATGGGGCCCATGGGAATTAATTTCAGGTGTTGAACCAACAATTGCTCCAACTGTAACCCCTACAGCAGAGCCAACTGTAACTCCTACAGTAGAGCCAACAATTGATCCGACTGTTGCTCCTACTATTGCACCAACAGTAGAGCCAACAATCGCTCCGACTGTTGAACCAAGTTTAGAGCCAACAGTTGAGCCAAGTCTGCCACCGCAAGATTCTTGGCTAGCTACCCGCATTTATTTGTCTGGTGACAGAGTCAGCTATAAAGGCAACCAATATGAAGCGAAATGGTGGACCCAAGGAGAAGAGCCTGGTGTCGCGCAATGGGGGCCTTGGAAAAAGCTATAATTACACTGATACACAAATCAAACGGAAGCATTAGCTTCCGTTTTTTATTACTGACAATTAAATCTTAATTCCGTGTGAGCGGATAAATCACACCACCTAAAAGCTCATTAGATATATGCCCCCCAAACAACCTCGAGATGCAGGGTTTAGAGCCTTGCCAGTCAAGCAACAAACTCTCGCTGAACAAGTATCTTGAAGTTACTGGGGTATAAACCAAACCTGAACTTACCAATAATCCACCTTATAAATCACTACAGATAAATATCTACACCCTCTCCTCCTCAAATCTACCTAAGATATGAGCCTCACGAGTAAAAGCAAAAAGAGTGAGGGCCCCTCATTAAAGTTGCATATTTCAACATTGTGAAATGATCAATACAACATTTCACCCACTCATCAATAACAACCTAACGATTTGTTACTTAAGATAAAAACATTTCATTTCATAGATATTACAGGCTGTTTTCATGGGAAATTCCCGCCATAACAGAACCGATGAACAGTGCAATAAACGCTCAAAACAAAGATCAATTCCACGCACGAGTTGAAAGTAGTTATCGCGCTCACAAAAGCATCTGATTGGTGATCTATCGGTGAGAAACAGCTATCGACAAAACCACTGTAAACCTATGTTTATAAAGTAATTAAACTTCTGTTTGTGAAGTGGTTAAGGTTTGCAGCTATTATTCATCGTCGCTATCTGACAACATGGCTACATCATTATTTGGATGATGTTGATAAGGAAGGCGAAACGAATGAACACATTTAAACTATCGTTACTCAGCAGCTTGTTTCTAGCGGCAACCACAGCCAATGCAGCGGCTGATGCCAGTGAAAATCATCGTTATGTACAAGCACCAAAAGCCAAGCCTTACAAGGTTATGCCAAATACCTCTGGTAAAGTTGTTGCCAGTTATTTCCCAGACTGGAAACTGCAAGGTGATATATATACCGTACGCAATATGCCAGTGAAAAACCTTACCCATGTCATTTACGCTTTTTTATCTATGTGTGCTCCACACACTTATGTGAATGATGGCCTCAAGAAAATGATTGAAGAAAACTGTAAAGGGAAAGAACCTTTTACAGCCACTATCGTTGACAGTGAAGCCGCACTTGACGTTCGTTTTGATAAAAAACCCGAACCGCAAGAATACTATGGTCACTTTGGTGAACTTAAAAAAATCCACCAGCAAAACCCAGACCTAGTGATTCTGCCATCTTTTGGTGGTTGGACCATGTCAGAGCCATTCCGCGCTATGGCTAAGTCAGAGGAAGGTCGTAAAACCTTCGTTAAAACAGCAGTTGAGCTCATTGCTAAATATGATTTCTTTGGCGGCATTGATATCGACTGGGAATACCCTGGTGGCGAAGATAATTCACACGTAAGCTGGCGTGGCAACTCCCTTACCGAGGAAGAAAAAGCCCATGAACGTGAAGTTTTCACCCTGTTAATGAAAGAGCTTCGTGCCGAGTTAGATAAATTAAGCAAAAAAACCGGTCGTGAATATGAGCTGTCTGCGGCGGTAAACGGCTCGGTAAGTAAGGTGGCGGCTATCAACTTTGCTGAAGCGCAACAATACATGACACATGTATATGCCATGACTTACGATTTCTTTGGCGGTTGGGGCCCTCAGGTTGGCCATTTAACCAACCTACACGCGACGAAAGATACATTGTGGGGCATGGGCGTAGACAACATGCTTAAAACCCTAGAAAACGCGGGTGTCCCTAAAGAGAAGCTAGTGGTAGGCGCGGCCTTCTACGGTCGCGGCTGGGAAGGTGCAAAATGGGATAAGCCTGAACAATTCCCAGAAAGCGGAACAGAAGGCAAAGCCCATACCGATGGCTCAGGAGAGCCTGGTTACTTCTCTTATAAAGATATTATGAAAAAGTTTGTTGACCAAAATGGTTACCAATACGGCTATGACGAAGAAGCTGAAGCTCCTTACGTTTACAACAAGAACACTGGCGCATTTATCAGTTTTGATGACCCTCGCTCAATCGAAGCTAAAGGTAAATTCGTCCTTGACCAAGGCTACGGCGGTATCTTCTCTTGGGAAATAACCCAAGATGACGGTTCACTCCTTCGCGCCATGAACAAAGGCCTAGGTCATAAAACCAAATAGCTTTTGGTGAGGCTTCGGCCTTATCGCTATACTTTGCTCCCTATTTGATCCCAGGAGCCCTTTTCCGGTGTAGGCCCATTCACCGGAAAAGGATTTTTTTCTTCGTATTCTCACTATTTGATCTCAGTCGCACCCATTTCCCCCGCTGTAGCCCCATTCACAGGAAAAGGATTTTTTTCTTCGTATACTCACCATTTGATCCCAGTCGCCCCCATTTCCCCCGCTGTAGGCCCATTCACCGGAAAAGGATTTTTCTCCTCGTATACTCACCATTTGATCCCAGTCGCCCCCATTTCCCCCGCTGTAGGCCCATTCACCGGAAAAGGATTTTTCTC